>JARFQX010000962.1 GCA_029287555.1 Rubripirellula sp.
GGGATCGACCAACGGCACGTCGGTCGGTGGTACGCCGATTGCCGGTCCACATCCGCTCAGCGACGGCGACAAGATCCAAGTCGGCGGCACCGTGATCCGGTTCTCGCTCGCCGATGAGATCGAAGTCGACTTTCAAAGTGAGATTGCCACCTTAGTTGGTACCGATCCACTGACCGGACTGCCGTCGAAGCGGCGATTCGACGATGCGTTCGAGTTTGCTTTGCACGCGGCCCAGAGAGGCGGCGGATCGGTCGCGATTCTGATGATGGACATGGATGGCCTCAAGCAGATCAATGACACACATGGCCACCTCTTTGGTGCGCACGCGATCGGAAAAACGGGCCGCCAGATTGCGCGAGTGCTGAGTACCAAGGGAAACGCATGCCGCTTTGGTGGTGACGAGTTCAGCGCGTTTCTTCCCGGACATGATCTAAAGGCAGCCAAGTCAGTCGCAGAACAGATTCGCCTCGCCATCGAGTCTGCGGGAATCGTCAAGGATGGCATCGAATTGAAGCCGACGATCAGCATCGGAGTCGCCAGTTTTCCAGAATCAGGCAAGTTGCTGCTGGACCTGATCACCCAATCGGACGAAGCCCTTTATCGAGCCAAAGCGAAAGGCAAGAACCAGGTCTCCGTTTGACCCGCGACGTGTCATGACTCAGAGGATCGCACGTTGAATCATTCGTCATCGACCGAGCCTTGCGATTCGAGGATCGCCTGGCGGTGGGCCATGGCCGCCAGTCGCGTATCCGCCTCCTTGGCGAGCACCAGGATCTCGTAGTCGGGATACTTTTTCTTGGCGATGGACCGCTTAACCTTCGCATACTGGTTCACCGCTCGCTCGTCATCCTGATCCGCGAGTACCATGACAGACAGTAATTGAGCGCGCTGATCGACTTGTTTAGCCGGAATCGCTTGCAAGTGGTCGGCGGCCTCTTGAACCCGTCCACTGCGATAGAGGGCAAGCGCACGCACGGTCAACTCGTCGCTGTTGGGATCTCGTTCAACCGAAAAAGGATCGCTTAGTTCCAAGAGTTGCTTGGGTTCGACCCCAGGCAGGAAGGCGGAATAGAGCGTCAGCAATCGCCGGTAGGCCCGGGATTCGGGTCGTGCCTGCAGCAGTCGCGAGTAGAGTTCCACCGTTGTCTCGACGGCATCCTGACCCTTCTTCGTGAAGGGTTCGAGCTGCGCGATGCTGACCAAGGAGTCGATCGCGTGCTTGGGATACGCGGCAATCTGCGGGTGAGAATCTGTCAGCCGCTTAAAGTGTTTCACTGATTTCTCGTAGTACTCCACCGACTCGCCGGGGCGTCCTTGTTTGGCCGAGAACGTGCCGAGGTTAGTGTAGGTGTCGCCAAGCTCCTTGGCGTACTGCGGGATGGACGGATAATCTTCGATTAGCTTCTCGCGAATCGCTGCTGCGCGTTGAAACGCCTCATGCGCTTCGTCGATCTTCTTAGCTTGATAGAGTGCCAGCCCGACGTTGTTGTAGCCGCCAGCCAGAGCATTGCGAAAACGATGCTGGGTCGGATCCAGCGCGGCGAGGCTTTGGCGCAACAACACACTGGTTTCATAGAGTTCCAGCGAACGTTCCCACTGACCGCGTTTGAATCCGAAGAACGTGCCAGCGTTGCTGTACATGTTGGAGATTGCGAACAGATACTGAGGCTCTTCACCATGAGCCTCCAGCAACGGTTGAGCCAGTTCGAGTGCCCGCTCGAGAAAGGGCTCGGCACCCTCCTTGTCACCCACCTGGCTCTTGGCGTGACCGACGTTATGGGTTGATTTTGCCAATCCCAGCGCATGCTCTGGTTGCGGATGCCTCGCGAGCAGGTCCGACCAAACTTCCGCGGACCCGGTGTACGAGTCAATGGCTTGATCAAAGCGGCTGGCAGCGAAGTGTGCGTTCCCGATAGCGCCCCGGGCCTCCGCCAGCCCTTGATGGTATTCCGCCGCTGTCTCATCCTGGTCAATGAGCTGTTGGTAAAGCTTGACCGCCTCGGCGTACATTTGAAACGTTTCTTCACCGCCGGGGTCGAGGATCTGTGCGATTTCGCCAAGTCTCGCGTACGCACGGGCAGCTTCGTACTGGACCGTGGGATTGTCGCCGGATTCGGACAGGAATTGTTGGTAGTAATCACGCGCTTTTTCGAGCAGCAATCGTCGCAACGATTGGGTTCCGGGCGAGCGATTGAGCACGCCGTCCGGCTTTGCGACCTCGGTCAAGTAGTCGTCAACCACAGCTTGGGCCTGATCGAGCCGTCGATCCGCCAGCAACAGGGCCCGGTTCGCTTTGGCATTCGCATCGACCGATTCCCGCCACTGCCAGATCACGCCGGCCGTTCCGACTAGCGAAACGGTGGCGATCGCCGCGGCCATCCAGGAGATTGAACGCCGCCGCTTGGACTCCTCGCGCGCCCGCACCACCGCTTCCCGACGATCGAGTTCGGCCTGTTTGAGTCGATCTTGAAAGCCCGCCAGGTAGTGAGCGATTCCTTCGGCAACCTCACTTGCATCGGCGGGGCGCCGCTGACGATCCACACTCAGGCATCGCTCGCACAGCAAACGCAGTTCCCCGTCGGCCGACGAATCGTGCAAAACCTTCAACGACTCCGAAAAGTCACCGGCGGCGACTCGCGTCAAGACTTCAGCGACCGTGCCATCGCGATGGAGTCGTTGACCGGTCAGGATCTCGAACAGGATCGCGCCGAGGCCAAACACATCGCTGCGCTGGTCGATCGCTTCAACCGCTCCGCGGGCTTGCTCGGGTGCCATGTAGCTGGGAGTCCCCAAGACATCGCCGGCCGC
>JARFQX010001038.1 GCA_029287555.1 Rubripirellula sp.
CGGGCAATGCGAAGTTTGTCAGCGAAGCTGCCGGTTTTCGCGCGCAAGGTGTTCACTGCCTGTCGCGGCTGACGCCACGGGTCGGCGAGGCAATCGAAACCGGACTCAGTGCGGATCAACGACCCCGGCTCAAATCGCTGCAGTTGAAGTTGCCCGTAGTCAAGTTGCCGGCGAGTTTCCGGATAGGCCGTCAACAATACCTGGAACCCGCGGTCGAGCAGAAACCCATCGACCTCGTCGGTGCGGACGCGGCCACCCAATCCATTCGACGCCTCCAAGACAATCACTTCGACGCCTTGGTCGTGCAAGACCTTGGCGGCCGTCAATCCGGAAAGCCCCGCACCCACGACAACGACAGGATCGCTCATCAACTTCCTCAAACGTTCAATGCATTCTTAAAACCTGCAAAGCTACAACAAAAACGGAATGCTTCCAATCGAAGCGTTGCCGACGACAGAGCGACCGGATACTCCATCCAGTTCTTAACCACACCGCGCTGATTTGACGATCCCCCGCAGACGCTCGATCTCGTCAAATCGCCCGCCAGAGGCAACGAGACGATTGTGGCGGTGGTCATCTGGACGATCGCGCTAAGCATCGTGCTGCACGGATTGTCGGCGAACCCTCTGGCCGCCAAGTACGGGGCTCGTGTCGCAGCACGCGGCGGTTCGATCTGATAGCGCCGGCCGCCGCAACGGATACCTGATCGTCGCCGCATGACAATTTCGTTATAAAACAGTGTAAGTTCTGGGGCTGTAGCTCAGTTGGTTAGAGCAGGGGACTCATAATCCCTGGGTCGCGGGTTCGAGTCCTGCCAGCCCTACTCGACTCCTCTCAACGCTTTTTGGGGCCTTGTCGGAATCTGGTGCCGCCGAGGCGTCACTTGGTCGGTGCGGCCGAGGGGACGGTTTCGGGCACGCCGCGATGTTCTCAATCGCGCATCCTGATTTCTGTTCGTTCGCTTGGCGGGCTTCGCGTTCTTCCACCTCCATCTTTCGGCAGGTAACATGTGCGGTTCGCGCGAGCGGCCTCGAGGCGGGAGATTCGGGCCCATTGACTTATCACACTCGATCCGGAGAACAGAAAATGCGGCCTGTCATGTTTCCTTCCCTCTTCATTCTGCTTCTGGCGACCTCGGCGTTGGCCGACGAAGCAGCGATCAGGCAATCCATCGCGGCATACGCCGATGCCTTCAACCGGCAAGATCTCGAAATGGTGATTGGTTATTGGAGCGAGAACGGCGTCCACGTCGATCGCGAGAACGGTGAACGAACCGAAGGACGGGAAGCGATCAAAGCGGATCTTGCCGACACCTTTGAAGGATCCTCCGGCGCAACTCTGGCGGGACGTGTCGACCGCGTGCGAATGGTGAAACCCGATGTGGCGCACCTCGACGGCCAGGTCGTTCTAAGTATTCCGGGCGAGGACACGACGACCTCCAACTTCTCGGCAATCCTTGTTAACCAGGAAGGCAAGTGGATGATCGACGTGATCGAAGAGTCGCCGGCGCGGGTGCCGAGCAATAACTACGAGGCGCTGAGTGAACTGAACTGGATGATCGGCAACTGGGTCGATGATGGTGGCGACATTCAAGTCACCACTTCGGTTAGTTGGTCGGCCAACGGTGCATTCTTGCTGCGATCGTTTGCCGTCACCACTGCGGATGAAGTCGTTCGACAGGGTACCGAAGTGATCGGTTGGGATCCTCGCAGCGGCGAAATCCGCTCGTGGTCGTTTCAGAGCGACGGCTCTTTTGGCGATGGCACCTGGCAAAAGAACGGAGACGACTGGATGGTCAAATCAAGCCAGACGCTTCCCGATGGTCGTGCCGCCTCCGGAACTTACGTCTTTTCCAAGCTTAACGATGATGAGATCTCCGTCCGGTTGATTGGGCATGTGATTGAGGGCGAGCCTCAGCCGTCGGGTGAAGGCGCCACGCTGAGACGCGTCGCCGAAGCGCCGGTGGCTGCCACGGCGGTTGAGTCAAACGGAACGGCAAGCAACTAAGCGTCGCACAACAAGACACCAGAAGAGAAGTCATCCATCATGTCCAAGTTCAAAATTCATCAACGGCTTACCATCTTCGCGGCGCTACTGGTGCTGCTCGGGACCTGCGAACTGGGCTCCCGTCATATCGGTACCAGTGAAGCGTTCGCGGGCGGATTCAAAGGTCGCGGCGGTGGCGGTGCTCGCGGCGGCGGTGGTGCTCGCGGCGGTGGCGGTGCTCGCGGCGGTGGTCGCAGTGTTTCTCGCTCCGGTCCGTCGCGCCCTTCGGCACGGCCATCGCGACCTTCGCCGTCGCGTCGCCCCAGCTCGCCGAATCTGGGAAATCGTTCGCGACCCTCGGGCCCGTCGAAACGTCCTTCGATCAGTCGTCCCGCCGTCAGCCGCCCGTCGTCGGGTCCGTCAGCCAGACCTTCATCGCGGCCGTCGAGTCGCCCATCGTCGGGTCTGGCCAATCGTCCCACCTCGCGACCGAGTAGTCGTCCCAGCGGCGGACTGAAACCCTCAACGCGACCCTCAACGCGACCAGGTAGCTCGTCTCGCCCCAGCCTGGCCAATCGGCCATCGACCAAGCCAAGCATTCCAAGTTTGGGCGGTGGTTCGGGCCGCCCGAGTCGGCCTGGAACGGGTAGTCGGCC
>JARFQX010001060.1 GCA_029287555.1 Rubripirellula sp.
TCATGCCTTTGCTCAAACCTCGAATTGGCTTGTTCGCCATCACGTCCGTGCCGGTGAAACCCATCACCCACTTCAAACGATCGATGCGCTCGCGCCCGACCAGACCGTAGGCACGCGCGAAAAAGTCTAGGTACTCCTCGCAATTGACATCTCGATACGTTCCAAAGGCATCGGGCATGAAGCCGAGTCGCCTTCTGACCAACTCCGGATCGTTGACGACCGAAAATCCGTCGATCAGCGCATCCCCAAAGCTGGGAAGATCGAGCGTGGCAAGGATCCGCATCGAAGTGGTCTTGCCGGCACCGTTGGGACCGATGTAACCAAAGACGTGCCCTTTTTCGACGGTGAAGGAAATGTCGTCCACGGCTTTGAGCTTACCGAAGAACCGGTGCAGGCGTCGCAACTCGATACAATCGTGACCAGAGGTGTGAACCACCGGCACTTTCATCGTGGTGGCTGCAGTCGCCAAGCCAGCCGGTTGATCGATCGCGGCACCGCCGCGATCAGCATCGGTCAGCTGCAACTCGGGCGTCTCGTCCATCGTCATCGCAGGGTCCCGAAAACGTAACGAATACTCGAGTTGACTTCGGTCCCCTGAACCGCAATTACCTCAGGACTGACGTCCGAAATCGCAACGAAATGTTCGTTCGGGATCTCGCCATCGGTCTGCATGTTTCGCTGCAACCAAAACTCGAACAACCCTTCATTGACCGCTACCGTTGTCTCAAGAGAGCGGTTGATATCGACCACGATGTCGTAGATCTCATTGTCGTAGCGTCGCCTACTCGATTGGCTTTCGCGAACTCCCGACAGTGGACGGTAATCGTTGTAGAGGCGACCGAGCAGCTTGGAGGCATCGCGCGTCGTCAGCGGCCTTGTCGTCTTGACTTCGCCACCATCGAGGTCTTCGATCGCCCAGTACCTGGCCTCATCATCGCGGATGATCGCCTCTCGTAGTGTGAACTCAAATCCACTCGAGACTTCCGGTGGTTCGATGCCGTTCGGATCTGGAATCAATTGCAGATAGCCGGCATCCCGGCGCGGTGCATGCGTGATGAATTGGCGTTGTTGCCGCGACGGCAGGAAGGTCGCGTCAAGACGTTGCGAGTCGACGTCAACGGTCACGTTACCGAGATACGCAGTCGACAATCGGTCGAGGTCCTCCCAGGATTGGCCTGTTCCCTCAGGATAAATCATCAATTCGGCATTGCCGGGGAACCGCATCCCGTCGGCCGGTCTCACGCCAGCGAAATAGGTGCTACGCACTCGTTCGCCGGCGTGTCCCGACCGACCATCGACCCACGTCAATTGTCGTACGCGTGCAGTGGTTCCGAAGCCATCCGAAAAAATGCCGTAACCAAACATGGCCAAAGTGGTCAGGAGGGCCAGCGTCGGCGCGATGGCGAACATTAGGTACCCGCGTCCGTACTTGGCCGTGCGACGATAGGCGATCGGCCCCACCAGGACCACAAAAACGGTAAGCAGTCCCATGAACGTGTAAACGGGAGGTTGTGCCACGCCAGGAATCATCCATCGAGAAAACCGCCGGTCGCCAATCAACGGATCGACACCGCGCCGCAGCGTGGGCGAAATGCGATGATCCAAGAAACGGGCGAGGATGGACCAGTGCCCGCTCGAGGGCGTCTCGCGATCCTTCACGGGCTTGATCGCAACCAGGTACCCGGCCCCCACCGCTTGCACCCGGATCTGCTCGGGCCAACGTTTGCTGTCGTAGGCCAGTTCCCGGTCCAGAGATGCGAGACGCTTCTTCGCAACGGCCAGCCCTTGCCGTTGTTCCTCGAGTTGTTCGAGTTGGAGCAGCGGTGCATTCGGGCCGGACTCGAATGAGCCAAGCTGACTGGTCGACGATGCTTCACTCACCCCCGCCCCCACGGAATCACTCGGTGCAGACAGCGCAGAAGCGGCGGACGGACGGTCCGACGCGGACGAGTCGGCGTCGTTCCTTATCTGGGCGATCAACTCTTCGAGGCCTCGAATGTTCTGCTGATCCGTGCCAATCATCGATTCTGTTGCAGTCTGCTGCGTCTGCCACATCGACTGCATTTGGTACGCCGCGTTCTCCACGGCTTTGGTAGTCTCGGCACTGTCACACCAGGTAAAGCCAAAGTCTTCCACAACTTTCTCGGCCGCGGGAGCGTTGTAGACGACGACGGTTCCGCCATTGAGGACCCAATCTTGAAGCGGCTGGAGTGCGGCCGATTGCTCGATCAGGCGACTCATCCCATCCGCGTCCATGACCACCACGTCGTATCGCTGATACGCACGCCAGTCGAAGGGTAGTTGCTGTTGTCCAACGGCGTGGAGATGGCGGCCGCCCATCGCTTGGCGCCAGAAGCTGATCCGCGCCGCATCGTCCTCGATGTCAACGTTGCCTGGAGCAGCTAACAAATTGCCGTAAAGAATGTCGCTTAGATCGGGCAGCGAGTCGGGGGTTGCAAAATCATCGACCGAGATGAACAGCCAGTTCAATTCCTGCTCGACACTTAGCAGCGTCCGATGCGCGCGGGCCGCGGATCCGAAACGTCGACCACGTCGCGGTTGCAGGTTCTCGCCTCCAAAGAATGCCTCGTACCCATCAATGGGTCGACCCGCTTCCATCATCGTGACGCTAACCGCTTGGCCTGCCGACCATTTCGGAAGATAGCGAATGAACGATTCGGAAGCCGCCCCCTGCGAAACAGTCAACGGGACATCGATGCGCAGACCGTTTTGCCGCGGCGTTTCGAGTTCGGGCTCGCTGCGAAATCGAACGACGAAGCGACGATCCGCAGTGAACCGTCCTGTGGACTTGACCGTGATCTTAACGGGAACATAGCCGACAATCGATTGCTCGCCGACGTCCAACTGCACGGTGAATCCACGTACCAATTCCGGTGCCCCCGGCAATTGAATCGCTTGACGAAGCGGGCCCAAAATCTCATCGCCGCGAACGATTGGCATGACGCACAATACGATCGCCAAGCCGATCACACGCTGAGCAAACAAACCGCCCATCGAGAGGATTGACTCGTCGCGCGACGTTCTACACGCATGGGGCGTCGGGTTGCCGCGTTGCCTGCGAAGCCGCCTCACGATCGCTGCTCCCGTGGTGGGACAATCTGCGGCGGCAACTGGCCATCGGCAAACGGGCTCCCGTGAACAACGTCGGGCTCACCCTCATACCAAAGTGTCGAAATCGACCAGCAGAAGAGAAACAGAGCAACGAATAGCAAGAAACAGACTGCCACGAACCCGAGGGCGACAAGGATCGCCCAAGCTGTTGCACCACCGCCACCAGCCGCCTTTCCCACCGCCGCGACGATGGCCGAAAGCGTCATCAGCGCTAAGACCAGACGAAACGAGATCCGCGGCAACAAGCGGCTGCGCAAGACGGGTTCGACTGCTGGCGTCTTCACAAATTCTTCCAACCAGACGAGAAATATCGAGGAGACTCGAGTTTCAATATAGCAGTTCGGGAACCTCGCGGAGATTCCAGACGCCCGGATCCAGACCGCCAAAGTAGCAGGACTGTGAGACTCGTAAATCCAACGAAAGACGGCTCGAAAACTTTTGCTGCGCTCCTTCGAATTAAGGGTCCGCGTTCTTCGCCGGAATGGGATCGCTGCTGAGCCACTCGTCCCGCTC
>JARFQX010000210.1 GCA_029287555.1 Rubripirellula sp.
TGAATGGCACGCGGACATTGACGGTTTTCCCTTCCAGGCTGACAATCAGACTTGAGGGAACGCAGGTGGGCGTCGATTTTTTTGAACGGTTATAACGGCGGTCGACACTTTGTCCGTGCATCCCCCTAAACGGTGCTAGCCAAAGGTGCTGGCTGAAGGTGCTAGTTGACCGGGGCGCTAGCCGAATCTTGACCCCTTTTCTTGACCCCTCTGTTTCGAGACCACATCGAATGAACCCGCTGCAGCAGCAAGATCCAGAAGTTTGGGAAGCCGTCGAGGCCGAGGCGACGCGTCAGCAGGACGGTCTCGAGATGATTGCCAGTGAGAATTACACAAGTTTGGCGATCATGCAGGCTGCCGGCAGCGTCCTGACCAACAAATACGCCGAAGGTTACCCCGGTCGACGCTACTACGGCGGCTGTCAATTCGTCGATATCGTCGAGAACTTGGCGATCGATCGGGCCAAGCAGCTCTTCGGAGCCGAAGCGGCCAACGTTCAGCCGCACAGCGGCTCGCAGGCCAACACGGCGGTCTACCTCAGCTGCCTGGAGCCCGGCGATGCGGTGCTCGGATTGGATCTGGCTCAAGGGGGTCACTTGACCCACGGGATGCGGTTGAACATCAGCGGCAAGCTGTACGACTTTCATTCCTACGGGGTCGATCGACAGACCCACCGGCTCGATTTCGACCAAGTTGCTTCCCTGGCCCGCGAACACAAGCCGAAGCTGATCGTGGCCGGAGCGAGCGCTTACCCACGCGAGATTCCGCACGAACGATTTGCGGAGATTGCAAACGAGGTGGGAGCCTTGTTGCTGGTCGACATGGCGCACTATGCGGGGCTGGTTGCTGCTGGAATCCACAACAGCCCCATTCCCTACGCCGACTTTGTGACCACCACCACCCACAAGACGCTGCGCGGCCCTCGTAGCGGTTTGATCCTCTGCAAACAGGAACGTCTCAAGGACGTCAACCGCAGCGTTTTTCCGGGCACCCAGGGCGGCCCGCTGATGCATGTGATCGCCGCCAAGGCGGTCTGCTTCGCCGAAGCGATGACTGACGAGTACAAGGCTTACGGCCGAGCGGTTGTCGACAATGCCAAGACACTCGCTGAAACGCTACTCTCGGCCGGTCTTCCGCTGGTCAGTGGCGGGACCGACAATCACCTGATGTTGGTCGATGTGACCGCCGTGGGACTCGGTGGCAAGCGTGCCGAAGCCGTGCTGGACCAGTGCGGAATCACGGTCAACATGAACATGATCCCGTTCGACACTCGCAAACCGATGGATCCTTCGGGGATTCGCATCGGCACGCCAGCCTTGACGACGCGTGGAATGGGGGCGGATGAGATGAAACGGATTGGCGGCTGGATTTATCAGGCGTTATCCAACGCTGACGACGAAGCAGTACTTGAGAACCTTCGACGTGAAGTCGTTCAGCTGTGCGAACACTTTCCCGTGCCGGCAGGCCGCGTTGCCGCGGTCGAACCCGCCTGAGGCGTTGTCGTTCACCGCAAGTCGGTCTCCCTTTCCTTCCTGACGCAACGAATTTGGCTTCATGCACCGTATCCTGATCGCTGACGACAATGACGCTAACCGGGAATTACTCGAAGCCTACCTGGTCAACGTCGACTGCGAGATTGAAACCTCGGTCAACGGAGAAGACACACTCGAGAAGGTTGCTTCCTTCAAGCCCGATCTGGTGCTCCTCGATGTCATGATGCCGAAACTGAGTGGCTTCGAAGTCTGTAAGCAGATCAAAGACGATCCGACGACTCGACGCGTCATGGTGCTGATGGTCACCGCCTTGAACGAACTGGGAGACATTGAGCGGGCCGTTTCCGCCGGGACGGATGATTTTCTTAGCAAGCCGGTCAACAAGATCGAGTTGCTCAAGCGGGTCGATAACATGCTCAAGCTCAAGGGAACCGAAGATGAGCTGGAGCGTTTGCGTCAGTACATCCAAGAGATGGAAGACTCCGAGGCCGCCGGCTCAACCGGCTCGCAAGAACGGTAGTTTGAGCCACCGAGAGTGGTCGGCTTGGCGTTAAGAGAAAGGAAGACGCAGGGACGAGAGAGCGCGGCATCAAGGACCGCAGCGACGCCGATCCGGCAAAGCTTGCTTGCTCTGCGTCGAATGGTTGTTCCAAGCCGGATCGGCGCTTCGCTTGATTCGGCCTACTTCGAATTCCCCGACACCCTCGAACGATACGTAGGGAACAAATGGATCGAGGCGCAGTGGACGCGCCGCGCGACCTATTCCCCCTAGTGTTAAGTGGGCGGCCTCAAACTCTTTGCATCGTAATTCTGTGCACCCTACATTGGGGTCTTCGCCGCTGGTGGATCCAACGAGCCTGAAGGTTCGATCACGATTCGCCAGCTTCCTTATCAACTAGGAGATTTAGTGATGGCTCGTGCATCTGTTCGGAGGAACCTTGCAATCTGCGGCCACGCATCGGCCGGCAAGACGACCCTCGTCGATCGCTTGTTGGCCGTTAGCGGGGCGGTCTCAGGAAATCCAGACGTCGCCGACAAGTCGAGCATTTGCGACTTTGACGAGGAAGAGAAGGCTCACGGCCACACGATCGAATCATCCCTGGTTCATCTCAACCACCAAAACACACACTTCAACCTGATCGACACGCCGGGCTATTCGGACTTCATCGGCGGGATGATCGGCGCAATCGCGGCGGTGGAATGCGCGGTTGTTTGCATCAATGCCCATACCGGTATCCAGCTAAACACACGCCGTGCGATGCAGGAAGCCGAGAAGGCGGGGATCGGGCGAATCATCGTGGTCACCAAGATGGATGATGCTCAGGCGGATTTTTCCACGCTGCTGGCGAAATGCCGAGAGATCTGGGGCTCGGTCGCGCCGCTGCAGGTTCCCATTGGCCAAGGGGAATCGCTCTCCGGAGTCGTTTCCACGATCGAGCTTCCCACTGAGGCCCGCGGCGCGGTTTTGAATCTAGCGCACGCTCACGAACAGTTGGTCGAGAAACTGGTTGAGACCGATGAATCGTTGATGGAACAGTACTTCGACGGCGTCATGCCCGATGCCGAGTCGCTCCAACGATTGCTCAAGAAGGCGATCGCCGACGGCTCGTTGACACCCGTGCTCTGCACTTCGGCGACCCAAGGAATCGGGCTGAGCGAACTTCTCGACCTGCTGACCGATCTGGCTCCCGAACCACAAGACATCGAGCGGACGGCCAAGGACGAAGATGGAAACAAGCAAGTGATTGACCAGTCGGTCGACGCCGACCCGTTGGCGCAGGTCTTCAAAGTTCGCATCGATCCTTTCGTTCAAAAACTGAGTTACCTCCGCGTCTTCTCGGGCAGCCTGAGCAAGGACCAAATGATTCATGTCAGCGGGGTCCGTAAAGATGTCAAGCTCAATCCGATCCTGCGCGTCCAGGGGGAGACCACCGAGGCAATCGATGTCGCCGAGGCGGGGGACATCGTCGCGATCGCCAAGATGGAAGACCTTCACGTTGGAACCTCCTTGGGATCTTGCACCTTACCGCCGATCGATTTCCCCGAACCGATGGTCGGACTCGCGATCTCGCCCAGTAATCGGGGAGACGAAAACAAACTGGCCACCGCGATGCACAAGTTGACCGAAGAGGATCCCACCTTGAATCTCACCCGAGACCCTCAAACCAGTGAGATGGTGATGATGGGGACGAGCGAGTTGCATCTGCAGATCCTTCGCGAGCGTTTGCTTCGTCGTGACAAGATCGAGGTGGATACGCACGATCCTTGCATTCCCTATCGAGAGACAATCACGCAAGCCGCCGAAGGCTCGTACCGCCACAAGAAGCAAAGCGGCGGTCGTGGACAGTTTGGCGAGGTCCACATCCGCATGATTCCTTTGCCCCGTGGCACCGACGTCGAATCATTCGCAACGAAGGAACGATTCCCCGCGATGAAGAGCCACCATTACCACCCTGAAACGAACTTCCTGTGGGTCGATTCCATTGTCGGCGGGGTGATTCCCGGGAATTTCATGCCCGCGATCGAAAAGGGTTTCCTGGAGCGAATTGCCAGCGGCGTGATTGCGGGCTATCCGATCCAAGACGTGGCGGTGGAGGTTCATTTCGGCAAGCACCATCCGGTCGACAGCAGTGAAGCAGCGTTCAAGACGGCCGGCAGCCTCTGTTTTCGTGATGTCTTCAACCACGCCCGGCCGTCGCTCCTTGAACCGATCGTCGAGATGGAGATCGTCACGCCCGAAGACTTCGTTGGCGACATCTACAGCGACATGAGCAGCCGGGGCGGTCGTGTTTCGGGAAGCGAGGGAATCGGTGGTGGCATGCAGGCGATTCACTGCGAAGTGCCGCTGCGCAGCGTCGGTCACTACAGCCGCACGTTGTCAAGCATCACCGGAGGCCAGGGAAGTTACACGTTGCACTTCAGCCACTACGAGACCGTCCCCGGAGATGTTCAACGAAGCTTGATGCAAGCCGCCAAGAAAGGAGTCGAGGAAGACGCCGCAACTTGACTCGATTTCACGGCGTTGCTCGATGTCACGGCGTGACTCGAAGTCATGTCGTTGCTCGATGTCATGGCAACGGTGCCGGTCGATACGCACCGACCTACGGCGAATCCGCGGAACTCCCCTCTTCGCTCTTGGAGCGAAGAGGGTCCTTCTTGTTCAACTCGAGCATCGTCTTGATTACATCGATCAATTGGTCAAGACGAAAGGGCTTGAACAGGACGCATTTGGGATGCAAGCCGTTTTGGCGTGCCTTGACGATCGAGTGCCCGGGGTCGTAACCGAAACCAGTCATCAACACCATCGGCACGCGCTCCATGATCTTGCCCAAGCGGAGCATCAACTGGTAGCCGCTGTAATCGGGCAAGCGAATATCGCTGATGATCACATCGTAGCTGCCCGCACCGCCGCTGCTGCGGACCATCAACACGGCCTCGTCGCCTTCATGGGCCGTTTCCACGATGCAGCCGTATCGCTCAAGCAACTCGTGAGCGTCTTCGCGCACCTGGCCATCGGCGTCCACAACCAAGATCCGTTTCCCACGCAAACTCGCGTGCTGCGGTGCCTGGACACCCGCTGGCACCGCCTCGAGCGGTGTCATCTTCTGGCCAATCTGTTGAATCGTCTGCTTGATGTCCCGAGCGTTGTGCAAAATCCGGCGCAGCCGATCCACCACTTCCGAGCTGTGGCCGATGTAACCTTCCATCACGTTGACGGCATCGTTGAGGATCTCGTCAACCGGCATCGCCACCGCGCTGTGGATTGCATCACAGCTCTGTTGAGCCGTGTTGGCTTTCTGTGCGACCAATAACTCAAGCGTGTTGAGCGCGAAGGCGACATCGCGAGCAAAGATCTCAAGAAACTGCAAGTCGCTATCGGTAAACGCAGCCGGCTCGGGACTCTCCACATTCAGCGTTCCCAACACTTGATCATGGAGGATCAGCGGCGCTGTGATGGAACTCTTGGAGGTATTTGCCCCCGGAATGAACAGCGGATCGTTCTCGACGTCCTGGCAAACGTAACTCATCCCGCTGGCCGCAACGTAACCCGTGATGCCATTTCCTTGCGGATGCGCAAACAACTGTCGGTCCGCCGCATCCTGATCGATACCGACGCTCAACAACGGCACCAAATTACCAGTCGCATGTTCGAGCAAGCGGATCTCGATCACTTGAAAGTTCAACAAGTCGCTGAGGTAGTGACGAATGTTCTCCTTGAGCAGATCGATCCGCTCATCCACCTCCATCATGAAGATCTCGGTCGGACGCAAGTCAGCCAACTCGCGGCCGGCCTGGTGAATGGCAGCCAACTTCTGCTGCTGGAGGATCTCTTCGGTAATGTCGCTGACCGTGACGATCAGTTGACGTGACTGACCCGTCTGAGCAACCGGCCCCATTTGGGCAATCGGACCCGTCTGTGCAATCGGTGCAGCGTGCACCTGGAAATAACGATTGCCCTGAGCATGCAGCGTGCTGTTGCTCTCCTCGCCAGTCGCCAGGGCCGTGTGGAACGGACAAAAATCGGGACCCATGATCTCCGGGTTCGAGAGCACTTCGTAGAAGTTCATCCCAGCGACCGATCCCTCCCCAGCGACCGATCCCTCGCTGCGCCCCGCCCACTGCAACAACCGGCGATTGGCCCACAGCACACGGATGTCCGCATCGAGCAATGCCACGCCTTCGGGCATATCCCGCAACATGATCCCGCTCTGCGAAATCCCACGCAGCTCGCTCATCTGGGGAAGCTGGTCGCGGGCAATCCATACCCCGTCGACGGTCGGCTCGTTCAACTGATCGACGACCGCGACCGAGGTGTCGACCACGATCACGTTTTCGATCTCGACATCCGCCGGGAGAGTCTGCGGATCTCCAACGCAGATTAGTTTGCGCGGTCCACTGGTGGACTGTGTCGCCTGCGGCGATCGATTCATCGACCTACCTCCCAAACAGTCCGCCTTGAGTTGGCCACTACCACGAACCATGTCGGACACGCTTTGCACTGTTTGTTAATAACGCGTGAGAGCTTCGGCGGACTGCTCTTTCTTAAAGAATCATAGGAAAACCGCAATGTCTTGTCATAGGGCAGTGTGTCTTTGTGAGGCGATTCCTCAGCTTTACCTGCTCCAAACTTCTCTCCGGAATCGTCCCCGTTCGCGACGCCTCCTTCCGCACTGGCCTGCAGTCTTCCCGGAGAGGGGATTTATGGTTGACACTTCGCCACTGGCGCCCGGCCTACCGCGAGATTGGTTCGCCCTGGCCGTCCTTTCGCTCGCGGCGATTGGTCCCCAACTTCTTTGAATCGAAACCGCTCTCGCCGCCGGTCCGGTTCCCATTTCGCGCTGCCGAGTCAAACGCGCCGCTTGAATTACCTTGCGACGTTCCCTCGCGATCCGGTCCCTTGACTGCGCTCACTGAGGCCGGACCGCCACCGTCCTTCCCCTTCCCATTCCCACTCGTCCTAACCACTTGGTTCCTCTCAACGACCCACTTGGTTCCTCACAACGACATCGTGCGGTGAGTTGTCGCGAACGACACGGACCCCTGCGACGCGAGAGCCTCGCTGGTAGGCCGCTGGATGCCTGCCGAGGGCATCGCCGAAGCGTCGGATCCTCCCCGGATGTGGCTCTCGAACCACGGTCATGAACAGGAAAACAGGCGAAAAACGGCAACCGCCCCGCGCCGGCGTTTGGCGAACTCCATCGAACCGGGAATATCGCCCACGTCCGATCTCAGGGCACCGGTCAAGATCGAAGCGGCAAAAAGGCAAGGTGTTTTTCCCAAAATCAACGGTTCGAGCGTTGACAGCAGAAACCAGGCTTTTAGATTCAGGGCCCCCTTTAATCCACCTAACTTGCGCAGACGTTAGGCTTTGCCACGCTGTCGTGTCCTTTGTTGTTGTCTGTGAGAATCGTTTCGAGAGGTTGAACTAGATGAAAAAACACGTGATTCATGGATTGCTTGGGCTGGGGGTAGCTGTGCTGCTCGCCGCCAACGCCCAAGCTGGATGTGGTCTTTGCGGTGGCTGCGCAAGCGGCTCCGGATGTGCCACAGAAGTTAGCGCCGGCTGCGGCGATTGCGGCGGCTGTGCCAGTGGCTCCGGGTGCGTTGGAGGAGCCGTTTCGGCGGACGGCGGTGCCTGCGGTCCCCAGGTCGTGACTCGATCGGAGTACGTGACCGAGACGCGCATGGTTCCACGGACGACCTACCAGCAGGAGACTCGGACTCGGATGCGAACCGTCGTACGACGTGTCGCTCGCATGGAAACTCGGGAGCAATCCTACACGGTCAATGTTCCCAAGACGGAAACTCGCACGGAATCCTATACCGTGAATGTTTGCGTCCCCTACACCGAGGAAGTCGAGTACACCGTTCAGGTTCCGGTGACGACCCAGGAGTCTCAGGAGTATCAGGTTTCCGTTCCCTACACCGAGCAGGTGGAACAGACCTACAACGTTCAAGTTCCCAAGACGGAAGAGGTCACGCAAACCTACACGGTCAGCGTGCCTTACACCGAGCAGCAGTCTTACACCGTCACCGTTCCTTACACCGAGCAGGTCGAACAGACCTACAACGTACAGGTGCCGGTCCAGAAGACTCGCGAGGAAGAGTACCAGGTTAGCGTTCCCTACACCGAACAGGTCGAACAGACCTACCAGGTTCAGGTGCCGGTGACTTCGACTCGTACTGAACAGTACCAAGTCAGCGTTCCTTACACCGAGACGGTGACCCAGAACTACACCGTTTGCGTCCCCTACCAGGAGACTCGCACCCAGACCTACATGGTCAACGTGCCCTACACCGAGCAGGTTGAGCAGACCTACAACGTGACCGTTCCTTA
>JARFQX010000222.1 GCA_029287555.1 Rubripirellula sp.
GGCAGCGTCAGATGTGTATAAGAGACAGTCACAGGGTTGACGCTGAATCATCCGACTTGGCTAGGTGGCGCGGAAGAACAGTTGCACGAATCCTCGGGTTCGATTCCGCGAGATTGGATTTCCGGGGCCGCCCCGGAGAAACTGACAATCGTGGAACACCTGCGCAACCACGAGGGAGTTCGTGGTGCCGTCGGTGATTTTTCCATCGACGACTATCAGCTTGTCATTTCCTTTCGGGCGCCCGCCTACGCTGCCGACGTTTTCATTGATCGAGAAACGGGCACTTACGACTTAACCGAAACGACTCTAGGCACGATTGCCTTCTTGAACGATCTCCACAAGGGGCGCGATAGCGGGGCGGTTTGGTCGTGGGTGATCGATCTTTCCGCTGCGTTTCTGGTGGTGATCTCGGCAACAGGATCGACATTGATCTTCTTTATAAAACGACATCGCACCTCAGCGATTTCTGCCGCGATTCTTGGTGCGGTATGCGTCGTCGTCGTGTATCTATTTAATGTCCCTCGATAGAATTCGCATTTCTCGTACGAAAGGCGCATGCCGGCGTGAGACTTCCCAGCCGGTTTCCACGAAGACCAAGGAAGCTCACGATCGCAACAGATCTGTGATGGGTTGTCCGTCGCGAACGAGTGTGATCGGGCGTCCGACGTTTGCGGTGAACTCGTGCTTCGGGTCGATTCCAATGGATCGGTAGAAAGTTGCCGCCAAGTCATCGGGAGTGAAGCCGGTGCCCTCCGGCTCTGAAGCCGTTGCGTCCGTTGCACCGGCGACTTGTCCGGTCTGAATCCCGCCACCGGCCAGGATTGCCGTCATGGCCCGCGCCCAATGATCACGTCCCGACTTGTCATTGACCTTTGGCGTGCGCCCGAACTCTCCCGTCACCATGATGGAGGTTGACTCAAATCGACCGCGCTGTCTCAATCGCTCAAGGAATGCCGAAAGCGATTGATCCAACTGCGGCAGAAGTCGACCGGCAAGCTGATTGAAGTTGTCCTGATGTGTATCCCAATCCTCCAGAATGACGGTGACGAATCGCACACCGGCCTCGATCAATCGAGCGGTCATGAGAAGACTCTGACCGAACTCGTGAGTGCCAAACCGATCGACTTCGGAATGGGGTTCTTGTTGCAAGTCAAACGCGGCGCGAGAACGTGGCGAGCTGATCATCTCAAATGCCTGGCGGCTGAACCGATCCATGCCGCGAACTTGGGGATCCGACTCGAGCCTGTCACCGAAGAAGGTGTCGAGATCCTCGTTCAGGGCTCGACGCGATCGGTAACGCTCGATCGTCATGCCCTCATCGAGCGAAATCCCACGGACACGAAAAGGAACGCCGTGCCGCGGCTTTTCGCCGGTCGACAGTGGTCCAAACTCGGGGCCCAAGAAACCCGGTCCCTCAAGCGGTCGGTCGATCGAAACGAACGACGGCAGCTCCGGTCGGGAAGGAAATTGATGACTGACGACACTTCCGTACATCGGGTACTCAACGGTGGGCGTGGGCCGATTGCCCGTCAGCAAGTACGTCGTCCCGATCCCATGGTCGGCCAAATTGTGGGTGATGCCACGCACGATCGAGTAGTGTTTGGCTTGGTTGGCCAGGGCGGGCAAGTGTTCACAGATTTGCATCCCGGGAACCGTCGTCTTGATCGGCCGGAAAGTACCCCGGTATTCAGACGGGGCGTCGGGCTTCAAATCAAACGTGTCCTGATGCGACGGTCCACCCTTGAGGAACACGAGCACGGCGGAGCGGCTGCTGTCCTGGGGCTCTCCGGCGCCGGCTGCGGTAGCACGCAAGAATTGGCTCAAGGTTAGGCCGCCGCCCAGGACGCCAAGCTGAATAGCCGTTCGACGATTGATGCGACTTGGAACTAGCTGTTGCATGGATCGATCTCCTGACAGCTCGGATCAGTGATTCAGCAGGAACTCTTTGGTATTGATCAAACTCCACACCAGATCCTCCATCCCCTCGCCGGGTGAGGTCGCTTGTTGGAGGTGCGACATGGCGCGATGCCGTTCTTCACTTTTCACGGGGCGGCTGAGCACTCGAAGCCAGGCTTCGTCGATCCACGCCAGCAGTTGAACCGGACTCGGATCCTGCACCTCCTTGAGTTCGCCGAGCCATTTGCCATTTTCAAGCAGCAGATGCAGCAAGGGATCGTTTTGCAGGAACACCGACTGCAACAAGGAAGGTTCGTTGACGCGATCGCAATCGCACGCCACGCTTCGCGAAGGTTTGCCGAACACGTGCATCGCATAAGTGCCCGACATTCGCATCGAGAGATGTCCGACCGCTCGGCGGGTCAAGTCGCCTCGCACGATTGCATGTTCGTCCCCGCCACAAACCGCTTGCTTGATGCCATCGTAGACGACTTCGGCCGGCAACCGTCTTGGGATGGCCCGACTGAAATGCCGCCGATCATTGCGGTTCGTTTCATTGGGAAAGCAACTACGCTGCCAGGTCGACGAACGAGTAATTTCCCGAAGCAACCAACGCAAATCATAGCCTTGATGGACGAACTCACCCGCCAACCAATCGAGAAGCGCCGCGTTGCTCGGCGGATTGGCCGCATTGAAATCGTCTGAAGGATCGACAATGCCGATATGAAAACAGCTCGACCAGACCCGATTCACGATCGCGCGAGCGAACCAGGGGTTATCTCCGTCGCGCATCCAATCCATGATCGCCGCCCGCGAATCGGCCCCCGCTTCAAGTCTCACGGTACCGCTGCGAAGCAGCTCAAGTGACGTGGCTTCGCCCGGGGCATCGACGTACACTTCACGCCAAGGCAGCGACTTGCCCTCGCGAGCCAACGCAACTTGAGCGTCATTCAAGCGAACGCCTTGATCGCCCTTGGGACGAAGTCCGATCGCACCGGCGATCCGCAGGTAATCGTCGCGGCTGGAATCCGGTACCCCGAATTTGATCGATTCAAAGAACTTGCTAAATTGTTCGAAATCCTCCTGGGTCCACTGGTCCCAGGGGTGCTTGTGGCACTGAGCACACTGCAAACGGATACCAAGGAAGCTGTGGGCCACCGCCAGTGCCTTCTGCTGCGGTTCTCGCACCGACTGGCGACTCCAAAAGTGCGGCATGGTCCGCCGCTGCGAAAAACTCACGCGGCTGCTGTCACCAAGAAAGGCCGACATCTCTTTCGCATAATCGGAATAGGGCTGCGATGCATCCCGGCTCGTTGCCAGCAAGATGCCCTCGACGATCTGGTCGTACGGCGTATTGGTTAGCAATCGCTCATAGATCCACATGTACCACTGTTGCGCCGTCTCTTGACCCAACTCCGCTTGTTGCTGAGGATTGCAGCCGGTGAAATCGCAAAGCTTCGTCGCCCACCAGGCGGCAAAAGCGGGCCGACGAAGAAGTTCCTCGACCTTCCGGCCTCGCTTATCCTCGGTACGGTCGGCAAGAAACGCCAAGACCTCTTGAGGAGTCGGCAAGGTGCCGGTCAGATCAATGCTCACGCGGCGCAGGAATTCCGCATCGCTGCAGATCGCCGACGGCACAATCCCCAGTGAACGCAATTGATCGTTGACCAATTCATCGATTCGCGTCGGCACCGGGTCATCGGGCCAGGCGAGGTCGGCCTGCTGCCCAGACCGAACAACAACGGGGATCGCTTGGATACCATTGTCGTAAAACACCACGATGTTTGTGTCGCCCGGGCCAATCGGCGTGACCTGTCCGAGCGGGTCAACTTCAGCGACCGCGTCATCGTTGGTGCGAAACCGAGCCAAATCCGTGACGTCCTCGCGTGAGCCGTCGGACCAAAGGGCCGTCACCTGCAATCGAATGCGGTCGGCCTGCTCGGTGGAGTTATCGGGTAGCTGCCACTCCAGAACCGATGGCGTCACCTCCAAGGATTCGAGCATGGCGCTGCTGCCATTCTGTTTCGCGCCGGCTTTGATCCAACCGTGCAGCAATCGGTACTGCCATGAATCGACCTCCAATCGAAGCCCACCTTCGTGATCCATTTGCCCGGTCGGCTTTTGAAGGATCAAGCTCAATTCGGGATTGTGCACATTCACTCGATTTCCCGGTTCGGATTCGGACGGCCCAGTCATAGCCGCGTGGTCCGCGGCGAAGTCATATCCGAATAGAGAAAGAACGAATCCTCCGCGGCCCTGAAACGAACCGTGGCAGGAACGACCGTTGCATCCGAGTCGCCCAAGTAGCGGAACAACATGCCGCTGGAAATCAGCCCCGGTGCTCGCATCGTTGGCCGCGGACAACCTTGTCTCGTTCGCGTACCGAATTCGAACCGTCGGGTCGGTTTCCCCGGCTTGGCTACTTGACGAATGAAGCCAAATTGAAAAAAAGCCGGCAAGCAAACCGACAACAAACGTCGCGGCGCGGTTCATCATCCGCGGTCGCACAGCGTGCAGGCCACGCCATCGACGGACGTTCGTTGTTGACTGCACAGGCGAGATCATCACTCGACCTTCTTCTCGGCAAACTCAACCTTCTCGGCAAACTCGACGACGGTAAAGTGATCGCTTTGCGGAACACGATGCAAGACACCCGCGCGGATCTTGTCGCCGGGCTTCAAAGGATCAAACGCATCACTCATCGCAGCCCAAAATCCGGCCAAGACAATCGGCTTGTCGACCACGCTTTGTGGCTCCTTTGCCTTGTTTCGATCGTACTCCTTGTTGACCGAATCAATCTTCAGGACGAGCTCCCGGCTTTCCACACGCTTTTCCAAGATGGTGCCCGTGACTTCCCCTGCGAAACCGCGGAAGCCGCTTGGCGGCACCGGATGCTCGGCCGCGTCAAAGGGCGGAACTTTCTTCAACCATTCGCCGGGGAATCTCAAAGAGTCGCCCCCGCGATGTTGCGCTTCAAACTCAACGGTCTCCCCGGGTCGAATCAGCAAAAGCTGGTCGAGCCACTTGCCCGAAATGCCTTCGACTCGCATCACCTTTCCTACCGCGTCGCGCGGTTCGGGTGCCTTGTTGTTTTCCCAAACACGGGCAACGTACTGAACCTCAACGGTGAAGCTTCCGCGCTCGATATCCCGCTCCAACAACTTGCCGATCATCATGCCGCTGAAGTTCTTCAGTGATTCTGGAACAGCAATCGGATCCTTCGAGCTGATGGCTTGACTTTGGCCAACCGCCGACAAGATCGACACTGTGGCAGTAAAAAGCAGACCCAATATGACGAGTGTGAATCGCATCTCACGAAGTCTCCGGTTTGTTCTTGCTTCAAGTACACCAAGAAGGAAAGGATCAAAGTGTCCGGCGTTATCCTGGCTATACCTTACTCGATTCCTAGACCACTTTGAACGCTGGACCACCGCATGTCGCGACCGACTCTCCGGGCCTGGTCGGTTCGCGTCCGATCAGGCGCGAAGTGAATGGGCAGTTCGTATCCATCGGCTCCGACTTTGACGATTGGGGTTACCCTCGGCTCCATTGACGGCGAGAATACCCGGGTATCGGGTCGACTGTGGCTCTTTTTCGAAATCTTTGCGAGCAGCATCGGTGCTACTGGCGGGTATAGAACGAGCTTCTCGCCATTCAATTCTCTTCTGGCTTCGTCACGGACAACGCAGCATGCGTTCCCATACGCTGACAATTCAACCCACATCTGTTCCGTTTGCGTTGGGCTTGGTCCTGAGCGGCCTCTGTTTCCGTGCCCCAGCCCAGGAGAGGCTGCTGGATCACTTTCCGCAGGCGGCGGAATCGGGCTGCATGGCGTGCCACCGTGAGATCGAGCCGATCCGCGAGATCGGATCCGAAATGCTTAACCAAATCATGGAGCGTGGCGAAGCCTTGGGCGATCCGGCCGGTTGCATCGTCTGCCATCACGGCGATCCGAACGAGACCAAAGACAAATTGATTGCCCACGGAGGCGATAGTTTTTACCCGGATCCCGGAAGCCCCTGGGTGAATTCGGAAACCTGCGGTCAATGTCATGAGGACCAGGTTCGCGTTCAATGGCAGAGCTTGATGATGACCGAAGCGGGAAAGATCCAAGGTACTTGCTGGTCGTTCGGGGCGATGACGGGCTATGAACACAAGTACGCCAACTATGCGGTGGAGAACCCGGAGGATCCCGAGCAGCGCCTTGGTACCGCGACCTATCGACAATACATGCAGCGTCTCAAAGAGCTTGAGCCGAACGTGTTCGTTGATTCCCACCAGCCTCTTCCTGAGGCGCCCGGCTTCGACGACTTGGACAAGCTTCAAGATGATCCAACGCTTGCGGCATTCACTTACATTCGCCAGGAATGCAATCGATGTCATCACGCCGTGAAAGGTCGTTCCAAGCGTGGTGATTTTCGGGGCATGGGATGTTCCTCCTGCCACATCCCCTACGGGAACGAAGGCTACTACGAGGGGGCGGATGCCTCGATCCCCAAAGATGAAACGGCTCATCCGCTGACGCATCAGATCCAGGGGACTCGGGAGGCCACGGTGACCGTTCATGGCGTCAGCTACCACGGTTTGCCCGCCGAGACCTGCACGACCTGCCACAACCGAGGGAAGCGGATCGGCGTTTCGTTCCAAGGTCTGATGGAGACGCCTTATGCCTCGCCCTTTACCTCCGATGGTGACCAGCAGCCGGGCTTGCACACCAAACATTACTTGGCGATGGAACAAGACGTTCACTACCAGAAAGGGATGAAGTGCCAGGATTGCCATACGTCGATCGATGTGCACGGCGATGGATTCCTGGCCGCCACCAACCTGGCGGCGGTTCAAATCGAGTGCTCCGATTGCCATGGAACACCGGACCGATATCCGTGGGAATTACCGCTCGGCTTCATGGATGAGTTTTCGATGGAACGCGCCGACGGAGCACCTCGAGGTGTCACCCAGGAGCAACTCCCGCATACCTGGGCCGGAACTGCCCACGAGGTTGTCGATGGCTTTCTGCTGACCACGCGTGGGAATCCCTATGAGAACGTGGTTCGCAATGGCGACGAGGTCATCGTGTATACCGCCGAGGGAAAGGATTTGAGACTCAAACCGCTCAAGAAGTTAGTCGACGAAAATGCAATCAGCACTCGTGGACTCGTCTCGATGCGCGGCGTCGCAAGTCACTTGGATCGAATGGAGTGCTACACGTGCCATGCCAGTTGGACGCCCCAATGTTACGGTTGTCATGTCAAAATCGACTACAGCCAACGCGATCGATGCCCCGAGGTGAGCGAGTCACGCATGGGGTTTGACTGGATCGCCGCGGGTCGCATGCACATGGAAGATCCCTTTCGCGCGGACGACGGCGAATCGGACTATGACTTGATGATTCCGGGCAGGGTGAGCGAACAGCGAAGTTACTTGCGCTGGGAAGAGCCGATGATGGGCATCAATGGTGAAGGACGAGTGACGCCGCTCGCTCCCGGATGCCAACCTTCGGTAACGATCATCGGAGCGGATGGCAAACCATTCTTGACCAATCACATTTTCAAGACGCCGCCTGGTCTGGAAGGCAGCGGGGCAGCGGGGCAATTGGCAATCGACATGAGCCCCACCCAGCCCCACACGATGACCAAGAACGCTCGCAGCTGCGAATCTTGTCACGCATCCGACAAAGCACTGGGCCTTGGAATCGGATCGACCCGACCTTGGAATGAACGCCACTTCGTCGATTTGGAGACGACCGACGGTACGATTCTCTCCAAAAAGGCTCAGCCCCAAATGGAACCCATCGAGAACCTGGAACACGATTGGTCGCAAATCGTCGATCGCGACGGCAATCAACTTGCCACCGTGGGACACCACTGGAAATTGTCCCGCGCCTTCAACAAGGACGAGATCGAACACATGACGCGCGAGGGAACGTGCATCGCTTGTCACCAAGAGATCCCGGAAAACTCAACCGCCATCAACCTGCTGCATCATGTTGCCGAGTACACTGGCCAGCTCCCCAAGTCGAACGCCCAACACGCCGGATTGATCCACAAAATCGCGTTGTTGGCCGCTTGGACGCAGGTTGGAGGTGCCGCACTGCTCCCGATTCTCGGCATCGCGGGTGCCATCTGGCTAAGACGGCGGCGGCGACGCGCGTAGATCCAAGAGAACGCGCGCGATTGTGGAACAGTGCGGAATTCCCATTGCTCGACCTGCAATTTATCCTTGCGCACCCTTATCCAAAAGTCAGTCGAAAGTGCTTCGCGCAAGTCTCCACCGCCGGAACTACGACGACTCTTCGGTCCAGAGTTCCTGCATAACCAGGAAGGCGAACGAGGCGGTCCACGTGATCAACACCAGTCCCGTCAAGGCTTCAATCGCAGCAATCCAGCGCAACTCGCCATTGGGGGTAATGTCGCCGAAACCGAGCGTCGTATAGGTCACGGCGGAAAAGTAGTGGTAGTCTTGATGACTGATGGTAAACTCCCCGATCAGACTTCCCATGTCGGTCCACTTCTCCACGCCGTAATAGGTCAGGGCGAAGACTTCGATTTCGACGAGATGCCCGAGAATGGCACCAAAGATGATCGCCCCGACCGCGAATCTAGGAAATCGCTTCAAATGCCTGACGCCTAGCTTCAGCACTTGCAGGACGACCAGATGGATTGCGACACACGTGATCACCACCGCGCCGGCGAGCAAGAGCAGCATCATGAAGACTAAAGGATTGGGTTGTTCGAGACAAAGAGGCGCTTGTCCAGAACTGACGATCGATCGGTCGTTCTCGCTTCTGGCGGAAAGATATCTCGTCCGTCAGGCCCGGATTGAATCGATCGAAGTCGACTCGCGCTTCTTCGGACCAAGACGTTGCTTGGTGTCATAGGCTGAGAGCATGGTGTTGTAGACGTCGATGCCTTCGGCGCGGACATCGATGGTTTGCCCCGTCTTGAATCGACCGCCACCGCTGGTGATGCAGTGGAACACGCCCGAAAGTTCCCGCTTGACGTCGTTGTGGCGACCATCGCCCGATTCGGTCGAAATCGTGATCAGCGAGTTTTCCAAGATCGTGCGACCATTGGCTTCCTTGGCGTCCTCGCTATCCAACGCTCGCAGGAAATAGGCAACCTCGCGCATCTTCATGTGAGCGTGGGCACGCAGTTCTTCGTTCTTCTTCTTCTCGTTGAACTTGTGCCACCACTCGTGGCTGCATCCCTTGTCACCGCTGGCGTTCTGCTGCCTGGCATCGTCGAATTCGAATAACTTCTTGCCGTTGTACGTGTAGTCACCGGTCAATCGAATGCGCTCGCCGGCGGCCAGGAAGGTCAGCGATCCGAAACGGACTCGATCCATTTGAATCGCCACCGCGTAGATATCCGCAAGCAGTCGCCACTCGTTGGACAGCTCGTCGAGGGTGATGTCGATGCCTTGGCCCCCGGGATCGGCCGGCCCACCATGGGGAATGATGGAACGTGGCGGCACTTCA
>JARFQX010000312.1 GCA_029287555.1 Rubripirellula sp.
CAACTGGCCAGTACCGAAGACCGTAATGCCGATCAGATCGCCTCTCTGGATCTCCAAGCAATTCATGAATGGCCGATTCGATGCGGTCAGTGAAATCGATGCCGAGTCCCGATTCTTTCGTCTCTTACCAAGTTGCAAATCCGATCACATCTTCGTCGAATAGCGGGTGGAACCGTGCGGTCCTATCTATCCCGCCATTCCCGAATCCGTCCGATGACTTCGGTGTGGGTTTTGCCTAGCTTGGGATCGGCAAGCATTTCGTCTCGGCGGCGTTTCGCCTCCGTGATCGCCCAGTCAGGCAGCGGAATGGACTCCGAGCCGGACAAATCATCCCAGATTTGTTGGACGAGCAAGAGTTTTTCCGCGTCAGGGAGATTGCGTATAGCTTCAGGGTACGTATCCATGATTGACCTCCCTTCTAATTCTATTTCGCGCACGGTCGGTCGGCAAACCAAGATTTCGGAGCAGATAATGTAGATCTACCCGGCGCGAGTGCTGGAGATTAAGTCTGTTACATTCATCAGGTCGATGGTTTCCCGCTCCGGTTCGCGACGCAAAAACGCTAACGTTGTGCAGAATCGGTCACGGTACGGGACGCAGTTTCAAGACTTCGGCACCGTTTCCCCGAAGTCTGGTCCAAGAACTTGAGAAGTCTGCATCGGAGCGATCTTGCTACGGCGCGCTAGGCGATGCAACCGACACCACAAACTGAGAGGTTGCTTGGACAGCGTAGGGTTATTATCGAACCTTGGTCGCGCCTGCTGGTCATCGATTACTGCGTGCTCGAAGCAAGCGAGCTATCATGCTACGGCTGTCATCTAACTTTCCAAGCTGCATAGAAATCGAGAGTCCCACGATTCAAGGGATTACAAGGTCAACAAAGACCGGCTGCTGGATCGCGATGATCGCTGTTTTCTTTTCTCTCTTCGTGCACCCGAGTGCCTTTTCTGAAGAGGCACTTACTAAAGCCGAAGTTGATGATCTGATAGAGCCACTGATTGAGAGTCGCGAACTCGTTGGGCTTGTGATTGGAGTTGTCTACAAGGATGAGCGATACATTTTCAGCTACGGATCACTGACGGAGGGGGCAGTTCACGACAGACGCTCATCGATTGCCTGTTCGATTCGCCGCTGCACCGCAGCAGCATTCCGCAAGACTTCGTACCCCGGAATTCGCACGACATGATAGCCTCGCTCGGCCAAATACTGATCGCGGCGCCGATCATGCTGGCGGCCTTCATCGAAGGGGGACATAGCAGGGAGCCAGTTTAGAATAGGCTGGGCTTGGAGAGGAGATTCGCAAGCCCGAACTCCATCGAACACCGAACGCAATTACGGCCGCTCGTTCGTACCCTCGGGTGGACTAATCTACCGCACGAAGAAAACCGATTTGGCGGCTTCGGTGGCGATACCTCCGCAGGTCAGGCGAAGCTGTGTCGACGCCCCTGTGACCAAAACGCCACCGTGCAGGCCTGGTGGAAACTTCGTCGGCAGCACGGACACTCGCCGTCAAATCTGTGATGCAACGCCGTGAAAGCGGTCGGATGGGGTAGCGTCACGATCGCCGTGAACGCCAGCGGGTCTCGATGGACCTCGGCCCGACCGACCTGGTTCTGCATGAGTGCTTGAGACAAAAATTCGAATCCGGGTTGTCTTCGCAGGCCGCGATTTGCTATTGAGACTCCATGATCCAGACACCCCCCTTTGCGTCGGCTTCGACTTCTGCGTTTGGGATTTCATCGATCTCGACGTTTCGTCCCCAACGGGTGATTCCCAACGCCTGGTACGAAGCGACGCTGCCCCGAAAATTTGTCAATCACACGGGGATCGAAAGCCGTTCGGTTTCCTTCGAGGATGAAGTGTCCATGGCGTGTCACTGCGTCCGGAATCTCGAGCAGGAGGCTTCCTGTTTCCTCGAGGACTGTGCGGCGGTCATCTTCGCCTCCCCTTCCTTCGTCCCCATGTCCGTCGCGAATCGATTCCTGGGCCGGGAGCGTGCGCGGAGCGAGCAACCGACACGGGCGGCCCACCGTCTGGTCGAGCGGTTGGGGATGCAGCCGCGACGGGTGATCGGCATCAACGGGTTTTGCAGCGGTTATGCCAAGGCCTTGTCGATCGTTAAAGACAAGCTCATGCCGACACTTGGGCTCACCGATTCCGAGTTTGTTCTCGTAATCACGTCGAGTCGCATCAGCCGGATCACCGACTTCTCATGTCGCCAGTCCGGTGCGTTGTTCGGCGATCTGGCGACAGCCACGATGCTCTCGCGATGCGATAGTGCAACCTACCCGGTGGCCTTCGAGGTGGTCGACGCGCGGTACAGCAAGAAACCTGTCAACCGTGCCTACTTCGACTTCGCCATGAAAGATGATGTCTTGGTTCCCACCGTTGACGGAGGTCGAAGCCACGAAGCGAAACGATTGGTCTTTTCCATGGATGGGATGGGAATCGCCGACACGGCACCGCGCGCCATGGCCGCTTCCGCTGAAGAGACGCTCACCGCCAACCACGTCGACCCGGGCGAGATTCAACACATTGTTCCTCACCAGGCGGGCGATGGCATCTTGCGCTTGGCGGGGATGAAGTTCGAGGATGTTGGCTTGACGGCCGAGGTGGTCACCGGGATGGCCCGAGAGGTCGGCAATGTTTCGTCCGG
>JARFQX010000333.1 GCA_029287555.1 Rubripirellula sp.
CCGCCAATGCGACGCCGATTTCAAGGGACGTACGAAATCGGACAAATCGCAGCTGCTGTTTCGATTTCAGTTTAAAGGTTTCTATCCGGCACTCGATGAAGCGTCTCGATTGACGCCGGGCCTGCGCGGCAAACTGGATCAGTTCGTCGCGGAGATCGATTGCTCCGTTTGTGAAGGCTCACGACTTCGGGACGACGCAGCCGCGGTCCGATTTCGAGATCGCACCATCGCTGATTTTGTCCAGATGCCGCTCGATCGGCTGCAACGTGAGGTCAAGGCATGGAAGCTGGATCGCCGACAACGGAAGATCGCCGGCGAGTTGGTCAGGGAGATCCAATCGCGAGTCGGTTTTCTGGTGGATGTCGGACTCGGTTATCTAACGCTGCACCGTGGGGCAGCAACCCTCTCGGGAGGTGAAGCCCAACGGATTCGACTCGCCGCTCAACTGGGCAGCGGGCTCTGCGGCGTGCTGTACGTCTTGGACGAACCGACGATCGGCTTGCATCCGCGAGATAACCAACGCTTGATCAAGGCGTTGCACCGCCTTCGCGATTTGGGCAACACGTTGCTGGTGGTTGAACATGATCGCGACGTGATCGCGAGCAGCGATTACCTGTGCGACTTTGGCCCTCGCGCCGGCCGTCATGGCGGTCGCGTGGTGGCTCAAGGTCCGCCGCGCAACATTCAACCCGCCGACCAATCGGTGACCGGCGGATACATCAGCGGCGAGAAATCAATTCGCGCTCCGGCGGCGCGTCGGCCAGTCTTTAGTGCGGCGGGCAAGCCGATGGTCGAGTTCCTCAAGCTTCACGGGGCACGCGAGAACAATCTCAAGTCGGTCGACCTCGAGCTACCGCTGGGCGTGATGACAGCCGTGACCGGACCTAGTGGCAGTGGCAAGAGTTCTCTGATCGAGAACATTCTCTATCCGGCGTTGGCCCGCCGCCTGCATCGCACCCGAGTCAAAATCGGCCGACACGACAAACTCGAAGGTCTGCGACACGTGGACAAGGTGATCCAGGTCGACCAGTCACCGCTGGGAAATAGTCCCAGCAGCAATCCGGCGACCTACACCGGTGTCTTCGACCTGATTCGACAGTTGTTCGCGGAACTACCCGACGCCGCCGAGCGACGACTCACCTCGCGACACTTCAGTTTCAATGTCAACGGCGGCCGCTGCGAAACATGTGAGGGAAGCGGTCAACTCAAGATCGAGATGCACTTCCTGCCGGACGTCTGGGTGCCGTGCGACGAATGTCATTCGAGACGGTACAACGACACCGTGCTGGAGGTCAAATTGCACGGCAAGTCGATCGCCGACGTGTTGGACATGTCGTGCGGTGAAGCAACCGAGTTGTTTGCGGCCTACCCACGGATCGTGCACACGCTGCAGACCCTTTGCGATGTTGGACTCGACTACGTCACGCTCGGACAATCGGCACCGACGCTCTCGGGTGGAGAAGCCCAGCGAGTGAAGTTGGCGGCCGAGTTGAGTCGCCCCGTGACGGGGAACACGCTTTATCTGCTCGATGAACCGACCACCGGACTGCATTTCGACGACATTGAAAAACTGCTCTCGGTGCTGCAGCGACTGGTGGACCTGGGCAACACCGTGGTGGTGATCGAACACAACCTGGACGTGATCAAGTGCGCCGACTGGATCATCGACATGGGTCCCGAAGCGGGCATCGCGGGCGGAGAAATCGTCTTCGCTGGGACCCCCGAGGATCTGGCGGCGACGGCCAAAGTGTCCAAAGGAAAGCGAAATGGCCGAACCAGCGTGACCGCGTCCTTCTTGGCCGAGGCCCTCGGACGCGGCACCGCAGCGAAGGGCAAGGCGGGCAGGGGGGCCGGCCGAAAACGGACCGGCAGTGGCAGCAAGCAACCGACCGGGGATGGAAAGCAGCGCAACGGTCGATCAAAGACGCGAGCCAATGGAAACGACCAAACTGCTAACGGCCAGCTTGCGAATGGAAAACCCGCCAATGCAAGCGATCAAACGAAACGTCGACGGCCCAACGCGAAACCATCGAGTCGCGAGGCCGAGTTACGGGTCGATCCCGGTCATCGGCAACCGACCGCGCCAAAACGTGATTCGAACCGGTCGCGCCGATCGGCTGCCGCGATGGAACCTTGGAAAGTGCTCGGCCGCAAGTGGCATCTCTTGGGCAAGGGATTTCCGCGGGGGGCCGAGCCCGATTGGCCGCTGGAACTTGCCGAACGTATGCTGAAATTGCTTGAACAGCTTGCCGGCGACGACTCGCTTTCCTTTGAATCCCCCGATCGCGTGGAGGTTCGACCCGAGGGCCGTGAGAGTAGTTGGGCCGAGGTTCACACGAAGACACCCGAGTCACTGCGAATTACCTTGGCGGGACCGCGCGACGCTTTGGACATGGACATGCTGAACACGCTGGACGTTCAAGGACCGGTTGACTTTCCCGATGAGGATCAGGCTCGAGTCACGCTGAACCTGACCGAGGTGAAGCATGTCCGAAGTCGAAAGCTGCGTGCCTTTTTAAAGGGGCATTTGGCGAGAACGGTTCAATGAGTACGTACGAAGAGATGATTCGCTCGGAAGCCAAACAGGGATCCGCTGAAGCGGGCGGCCTGCTTCAAACGGTGCTGCATCACGCCCCGCTTCGCGATCGACTCTCTGGGATGCCGGCTGACAAGAAGACGATCGCGATGACGATGTCGAACGCCAGCGACTTTACCCACCCCAACTGGAAGTCGAACGATGGCGGAGCGGGTCACATGGAAACCATTGAACTACCTCCGGATGCCCGACACCTGCTCAATCCAGACGAAAGGCAACGACCGCCCGACGAGGGGTTCGTGCCGCAACGTCGCGTCACCACTCTCGGTCAGGGCAAGCGGGACGAGGCCGACTATCGGATTGTCGGTCGGCTTGGCAGCGGCGGGACGGGTGTCGTGTTTCAAGCGCACCAACGGGCCATTGATCGAGAAGTCGCGTTGAAGGTGCTCCGCGACGAATTGGCAACGAGCCCGATTTCCCGAGAGCGATTCTTGACCGAGGCCCGCGTCATCGGCGGCCTAGATCATCCGAACGTGATTGCCTTGCATGAAGTTTGCCTTGACGAGTCGGGAGGACTCTTCTACTCGATGAAGCGGATAGACGGCACGAGTTGGGATCGTCGAATCGGCGAGCTGTCCGAGGACGAGAACATCAACATTCTGCTCCGCGTCGCTGATGCGGTTCGCTACGCCCATTCGCGCGGTCTGGTGCATCGCGACCTGAAGCCGGAAAACGTGATGCTGGGAGCCTTTGGTGAAGTCCTGGTTGCCGATTGGGGTTTGGCGCTGCGACCCGACGATCAATTGGATACCGATCAGGCGAGTCAATCGATCGGCGGCACGCCTGCCTACATGGCTCCCGAACTGGCCGCCGGCTTGCCCTCGGAGATTTGCTTCCAATCGGACGTCTACCTGCTCGGCGCGATTCTGTTTCAGATCCTCACCACCCAACCGCCCCATGACGGCGAAAGCCTGTTGGCTTGCATCCAGGCGGCGGCGCGAAACGAGATTCGCGTGACGGAGATCGAGGGGGAATTAATGGACATCGCCATGCGGGCGATGGCGACCGAGCCTGAGGATCGCTATGCCACGGTCGACGACTTCATCGCGGCGCTAAATCATGAGCGCAAACACGACGAGAGCGCGCGGCTGGTACGACGCGCCTGTGAACGGATCAAGCAAGCCTCGGCGGATCACCCGTACGAAGACTTTCGCGTCGCCGACGCGCTGCTGATGGAAGCGCTGGACATTTGGCCCGCGAACCGGCACGCCCTGGAGGCCAGAAGGAAATTGCAGATTCGCTTCGCCGAATCGGCCGAGGAGCGTGGCGATCTCGATTTGGCCGTCAACATGTATGCCGCGGCCGGTGAAGGAGAATCGGAAGCTGTCCAACGGGTGAAGCGTCGTCGTGAGAGACGCGAAAAGGATTCGCAGCGAGTCTCGCGGTACTCGACGTTGTTCAGCCAGTCGCCGGAAGCCGGTCTGCTACTGAAGATGTCCACCGGAAAGGTTGTCGAAGCGAATCAGGCCTTCTGCGAACTGTTTGGTTACGACGAAGCGGATGTCGCCGGTCGAACGGTTGCGGAACTCAATTTATGGGCGTGCCCCAATCGCCGTGACGACCTTGTCGCGCGGTTGCAAGAGCGCGGCTCGATCGAGAACTTCGAAGCCACCTTCCTGCACACCGATGGTCACGTGATTCACGTGCTGATCAGCGGCCGCGTGGTCGAGTTGCATGGCGATTTAATGGTCGTCTCAACCATCCGCGACATTTCACTTCGAAAGCAGGCAGAGAACGAACTGCAGAAAAGCCGCCAAAGGCTCAAGGATCTGCAACAACTCGCCGGGCTGGCAACATGGTCGTACGACCTGCGTCGCCGCGAAGTGACGTGGAGCGAAGAGGCTTTTCGATTGGCCGGCCGCGATGTCTCCGAAGGGGTTCCCAACAAGCGAGAGTTCTATGAGCTGATCCACCCGGATGATCGTGACAAGTTGAAGCAAACCATCGACTCGGCACTCGCATCGGGGTCTGCGTACGAAGCCATGATTCGCCAGCGAGGCGAGCGGGGCCAGTATCGTCATGTGCTGCTACGAGGCCAGCCTATTCTTGACGAAAATGGCAACACGATCGAAATGTACGGAGTCATCATCCCTCAGCGGGCCGTGACTCCCCACAGCAGCTAGTGCTTTGTCAGAACTCAAAATTGGGGTTGAACCGGGTCGGGAAAAGGGGTCAAGCAACAAAAGCCGGAACGGCCCTTCGGGTGCTTCGCACTCTCGGTGCCTGACCCCTTTTCCCGGCAACCCAAAATCCAAGGTTTGACAATGCACTAGGAACCTGTTGCAGAACGGATCGTTGATCTAAGCGAAATCGTCAAGTTAATCGTGAGTCGAAGGCCATGAG
>JARFQX010000386.1 GCA_029287555.1 Rubripirellula sp.
TACATTCAGGACAGTGAAATCGCGCTGCGCCCCGATCGCGACGCTTCGGGACGCGTCATCGAGGCGGTTGGCCCCGCGGACTTCGCGCCCGCCCGAGATCGCATCGGGATCAACGACGGAAGCGGTGCGATTCGTTTTGACGCAATCGGCGAGCAGTCGTCGGCGGTTTATCGTGGACTCGGGGTCGTTATCGCGGATTTTAACAACAGCCCGGGAAACGACATTTTTGTTGGCAACGATAAGTCCCCCAACCAGTTGTGGGTGCTAGATCCCGACTCGGGCGATTGGCTCGACATCGCCATGCCCACGGGGGTTGCGTACTCCTTTGATGGCGGCGGCACCGCCAGCATGGGGATTGCCGCTGGCGACTTTGATAACAGCGGCACGCTTGATTTGCACGTTGTTAACTTTCAAAACGAGAGCGCTTGCTTATACCTGGCCCAGAGTAGCTATTTTCAAGATCGGGCTGCGCAGTTTCGTTTAGGAGTGCCAAGTTACGACGTACTTGGATTCGGTTCGCAAGCGCTGGACTACGACAATAACGGCCTGCTCGATCTTGCGGTGACGAACGGTCACATCGACGACTACTTAACGATGAGCGGGCCTTTTCGGCAGAGGGCTCAGCTCTTTGCCAACCTGGGGAACCGGTTCGAGGAGGTCAAGGTTTCCGATGCCTCGGGCTATTGGGCTGCATCTCATCTTGGTCGTGCCATGGCGCGACTCGATTTCAACCGTGACGGTAGGAATGATTTGGTGCTGACCCATCTGAATGAAGCTTCCGCTCTGCTGTTAAACGAGACGGAGCAGTCGGGTCACTGGCTACAATTGGAGCTGGTCGGTGTCGATAGCGAACGGGACGCGATTGGTGCGAGGGTGACGGTCGAGTCTCGCGACGAACAATGGACCCAGTGGGTGACCGGCGGGGACGGATATCTTTGCCGCAACGAATCTGTTGTTTCCTTTGGGCTGGGGAACGCGACGAACGTCGCTCGTGTCCGAGTCGAGTGGCCTAGTGGCGCGAAACAGTCCTGGAAGTCTGTCCCCGTGGACCGTCGGATTTTGGTCGTCGAAAATCAGAATGACTGGTTCGAGTTTGCTCAGTGAGAAGGTGATGTTGAAGATTGACGTCCGCACGATCGTCCGATGCACCTCGACGATCACTCGCATCGTTGGTCGCTGCGATAGCTCGGACGACCGGCGATCACACTGCGATCGGCTGACGTGCCTGATGTTCCAAGGGTTGCTGGTTTTGGCTTTGGGTTGTGAAGCCGACCGCCCGCAGTCCTCCGTTGAATTAAAGCAGGTCGAATCGTCGGAGTTGTTGCAATCGGATCAGAAAGAGCGAGCTCGCCAAGAACCGACCCCAACCGTCCTGGATCGTGAAGGGGAAATTGCAGCCTCGGAGCAATTGCTGCAGCGCGGTGACTTTCAGGGGGCGGAAGCGAAGCTGAAAGCCCTGCTGGTGCGCGATCCCGAGGATGCGGAAGTGACATTTCGACTGGCGACATTGATCGCAAGCCGCGGTGACCTTTCGGCGGCGATGGAACTACTGGACTCGATCCCCGAAGATCACCCGGATGCAGGACTGCCGGCACTTGGACAATCCGCGGATTGGTGTTTCGAGCTGGAACGTTATCGGGAAGCCGAGCGACGCTACCAGCGAATCTTGGAGCTGGTTCCGAATGCTTCCGAAGCACACCGAAAACTGGCCTACCTCTACAATCGGCAAGGACGTCGCCATGAAGCTGCCTCGCATATTTACGAATTGTGTCGGCAAGGCGATGTTCTTCAGGACGAGCTGCATGCTTTGATTCAGCTTAGCGACGCCATGTACACGCCGCGGGATCAGTCGCTGAGCAATCCGGAAGATCGACCTTATTGGCCGATCGGGGCGGAAGCCGAGGCGAGAAGACTGTTCATGGAGCACAAGTACCAAGAAGCTGTCAACGTGCTACGCTCATCGGTCGCTGGCGGCGAACAGCCAGCATCGATACTGGCCTTGTTTGGGCGAGCTGCCGCGGAGGCCCAGGACGATGCGGCGCTGAATCGGTGGCTGACTCAGGTCGATCCGCAGACACAAGCCTTTTCGGACTTCTGGGCGGCTCTGGGGTTGATGCTGGTGCAACAAAACCGTTTGGAGGAGGCGGGGCGAGCTCTTATGGAGGCCATCGTCCGCGATCCGACCGACTTTCGTTCCATTAGTCGGCTTCGATCGGTTTTGGAATCTTTAGGCTATCGCCAGGAAGCCATTCGCTTCGAAGAACGATTTCAAATTTTGAATGCGATCGCCAGAGAGAACAATCGGATTGCCGATTCGGCCACACCGAATGTCGAGGCCATGATCGAGATCGCCAAACTGCTTGACTCCGTTGACCGTCGATTAGAAGCCGCTTTCTGGAGGTTTCTGGCTGGCTTTCACGAGCAGCTTCCGCCAGAAACCATGCAGAAACTGAAATTACAGTTGGGTGAAGCGGCGCAAGCGGGAAATGGTTTGCCCTCTGCGGAAACGCGGTTGTGCGACTTGGATCGAAATCGATTTCCTCTGCCTGATCTCGATTCCCTGAAGCTTTCCGGAACGGAAAAGGTTGCCGGTCTCGACGTGCAGTCATCCGTCTCTTCGGTTGCTCAGCTTGAGAATGTGGCAGACAAAATCGGTTTGCGACACGCTTACCAAGTGGCAAGCAAGAAGCTGGACAAGGGCTTTTCGGTGTACCAGTCTGTTGGAGGCGCGGTCGCGGTTCTCGACTACGACTGCGACGGCCAGGTTGAACTTTACTTCGCACAGGGCAGTGGTGATCCACCGGCATTCGTCGGTGACAACAGCAATCAACTTTTCCGACTTGGCGACAGCCAACTGGTTGACGTCACCGAAGTCGCTGCTGCTGCCGAATATCGTTACTCGCTGGGTGTGACCGCGGGAGATTGGAACCAGGACGGGTTTCCTGACATTGCCGTGGCCAATATCGGCGCCAACACCCTGTTGCTGAACAATGGTGACGGAACGTACAGAAGGGAGTTGCTCGACGACCGAGATGACACCACTCTCATGACCACTTCCTTAGCGATGGCGGACGTCACCGGCGATCATCTGCCAGACATTTATGTGGTGAATTACCTGCACGATCCTGCGATAGCGAAACGCCCACGGCGAGATGACCGAGGAAACGTCGTTGAAACCCTCATGCCCAAGGACTTCAAACCAGCGCTGGATCGATTGATCGTGGGTGATGCGGAGGGCAAACCATCGTTCCGTGACATGGGTGATCCAGAAAACGCGTCGCGCGCGGGGTTAGGTATTGTCGTTGGCGATTTCGATCATGAACGGGGGAACGAAGTTTTTGTGGGAAACGACGTTTACGCCAATCAACTATGGCGCCGCAGCGACGATGGTGGTGCCTGGATAGACATTGCGCAGCTTGTCGGGTGTGCCTACGGTTTCAGCGGCGCCAAGACAGCTTCGATGGGAATCGCCGCCGGTGATTTCGACCGCAATGGTTGGCTTGATTTTCACATCACCAACTTTCAAGGAGAGAGTGTTAGCCACTATTTGAACGAGCGGGGAATGTACCAGGATCGGAACGTCCAATTTGGGCTGTCCGGTCCAAGTCAGTCGGTCTTGGGCTTTGGCACTCAAGCGTTGGACTATGACAATGATGGCGATCTCGATCTCGTTGTCGTCAACGGGCACATTGAGGATTCGATCGCGAGTACGTCACCGTTCGAGCAGCCTGCCCAGCTATTCTGCAATCTTGGTGATCGTTTCGAATTATCCAAGGTAAAAGATGGCTCGGGTTACTGGTCCAGGAATCATCTTGGGCGTGGCTTGGCTCGTCTCGACTGGAACCGAGATGGCAAGCTTGATCTTGTTGTCACGCATCTGGGTGAACCCTCCGCGTTATTGGTGAACAGGACTGCCAACTCGAATCATTGGCTTCAACTTTCGCTTCGGGGCGTGGAAAGTGAACGTGACGCCATTGGTGCAAGAGTTCAGCTTCAGGCGGGCGACATGGAGCTTACTGAGTGGGTCACAGCCGGTGACGGATTCTTTAGCCGCAACGAACCGGTCCTTTCATTCGGCCTGGGTGACGTC
>JARFQX010000444.1 GCA_029287555.1 Rubripirellula sp.
GCTCACGGAAATCCTCTTCATCTAAGTTGCCGTTTCAAAACATGAGTCGGAGACTCGGGCCGCCATCGAACCGTCGACAAGGGGCACCCCATTCATTCTAGATGACCTGGACAATTCGTGCGTCCCGTAATCCGCGGAACGCGGCGGGTTCACGAACAGCTTGGAGATGCGTCAGCTCTCGGCATGCGACCTCCGAATTCGGGAATTTCCAGCGGTGGGAGGTCGTCCGGTTTCTAAGTTTGTGAATCGTATTGGTTTAGCATCACTCTCCCCCTGGGAGAGTCGAGCCTAAGCGAGGAGAGGGCGACCGCGCGAAACCTCCCCTCGCTTAGGCTCGACCCTCCTTAAAAGGAGGGTGAAGCAAGAAAAAGGAGGGTGAAGCAAAACCGGACGACCTCTTGGGTGGGTGGGAACTTCCTGAGCAAGCGGGCTTTTGACTACGATTGGCGTTGAATTGGCGTCCTCTGGCAGCGGTGCTCTTGAGAATCTGCCTCCGTCGGTCGCTACCTGCTCTGCGACACCGCCACCCCTCGCAAGAAACGGTCCATTTCTTCCTGAGAAACCATGCAAGTGAGCCTTATCAGACAACGAAGATCGAAACGCTTACTTACCGCGGTCGGTCTGGGATTGATGGTCCAACTGTTTGTGCTCCACGCGGTGCCAGCGGCGGCGCAAGATGCCGCGGCGCAAGATAGCGTCGAGTTTCTCAATGGCACGGAATTGGCCGGCAAGATTTTGCAGATCCGTAAGCAGGCGAAGGAATTCGACTTTGAATGCGAGATCGCTGGCAAAACGGTCAAGCAAACCATTGCCTACAGCAAAGTCCACGCGGTGCGTCTTGGTGGCAAACGGTTCGTTCTTACCCCCAAGGAGACAACCGACAACTCGGCAACCTCGAGCGACGCCGGCGGTTCACCGACGCGCACCGTCGACCAGGTGCAAGATTTGATCGATACCGTTGGAGCATCCGATCCGGAGTGGCTTGCCGACACCCCTTTGAATTATCCGAAGTCTCTCGATTTGAGTTGGCCGATCAAAGTCGAGGGACCTTGGAATGAATCCAAGAACGTGGGGCAGTACATCTGGGGACGCGTCAACCCGAACGTCTCACGGTGGAAGTCGGGCATCAAACTCATTTACCAATGCATGGAGTTACACCAAGGCGACCGCGAATTGCTTCGGCGAGACATGGAAAAACTTGGCGTCATGTACTTCCAACTGTTCCAGGACTACGAACGAGCTGCCTACTGGCTGCAGAAGGCCAATGCCCAACCGACCACGGAGGCCGGCATCCACCTTGCCGAGTGCTACTGGCGTCTGGGCAGTAAACCGATGGCAATGCGACAGCTGCGGGGGAAGCAAGTACTCCATTTCAGCGCCATCAAACTCTTCGGTGACATGGGAGAAGTCAAGAGAGCACTCGACGTCACCCGTATTTACGAGCGAAGCAAAATGTTCAACGAAGCTTGGATCAATGCGGGCGATGCGCTTCGCGCGGCGGGTCGACTTGATGAGGCCATTTCGTACTACCAGAAAGTGCTGGATCGCAACCAGGCTCGCAACCCGCAGTACTTGGCAAGATTCAAGGGGCGGGCGTCCGAAGCGATCCAAGCGATTCGCCTGTTTGACAAAGCGGATGTCTCGCGCGTCGCCGACGGCACCTACGAGAGTTCCGCCACCGGTTACAACGGACCTCTCGAAGTCGAGGTGACGGTCGACGGATCACGCATCACCGACGTCAAAGTCGTCAAACATCAAGAGAAACAGTTCTACGCGGCTTTGACCGACACGCCGGCACAGATCATCCAACGGCAAGGCTTTCGAGACATCGATGGAACCAGCGGAGCAACCATCACCTCTCAGGCAATTGTCAATGCGACCGCGAAGGCGATGGCACAGGGCGTCCGGTAGAATCCCGGTGCTCGCGATGAGGCTCGGTGCTCGCGTTGAGGCGCGGTGCTCGCGTTGAGGCGCGGGGCTCCGCGTTCCGCTTGGCGCGGCTGGAATTGAGTCGAAAGTATTCTTGGACCGACATGATCGACATCGTCACCGATCGGTCCACCGGCCGCGTCGCGCCGATCGTTGCGAGACCGGCAACCAATTGAGGCAATCGGTAGACACGAAATGCACAACAATCCGGCAGCTTGGAAGGCGCGACTGGTGAGCCTCGCCCTCGCGACGCTGGCAATCACGCTCGCCCTGGCAATCAACCGATCGGCTTCCCCGGAATCGAACTCCGTCGCCTGGCAAGAGACGAATCCCGGCTTCGCCTGGACCTTGGTGGGTGTTCTGTCGGCAGCATCATTGATTTGCCTGTTGACAAGCTTTGAGCAACGGAGCGGATCCCTGCTGCGGCTGGATTGGTTCATGCCGATGATCCGGCGACAGCCAACGCCGTTTCGCCGGTCACCGACTTTGGCGGGCAAAACGATCCGACGCCTGGTGCCAGCGAGTTGGCAATCCGATTGGTCCAGAAAGCAGCGGGGACCGATCCGCAAGTTGCTGCGCCGACTGGGACCTTCCTGGCTGGCTTCGCCAGTCAGACGACTGGTTCAGGGGCTTTGTTTGATTCTATTCTGCGTGCTCTTCTTCTACTCGTGCTGGCCGTACGATGCGCAGCGGCGCGACGATCGGCCCCACATTGAGGGCTGGAAGTACGTTGGATTTGACCAGTCGCGGACGCGTTTTGAGTTCTCGGGCCCCCCGGCCGATGCGGGTGCCGACCTAATTGGCCAGCATGTCTTCCTGATTCCTCAGACGCGTGGGCCGGTGGAGTTGCAAGACGGTGGGCTGCTCGGCGAGTTCGTCATCACGATCGCCACCCCTGACGATCCGCAGGATGACGATCCGCAGGATGACGATCGGCAAGAGACGGTCTATTCGTTGACGCCTGCGGATGAGACGACCGTGGCGATGATGCGGTTGATCACCGGCGGCGCCAGTGACGAGACGTATGACGTCCATGTTGAGAATCCGGTCGCGTGGCCGTCTCACTATGCAGACAACCTCGCTTCGAAGGAATGGATTCCGGCCGAGACGTTCTTGATGATCGACCCGCTGGTCAGCCTCTCGACAGCGATTGCCGCGCGCAGCTGGGTTTGGTCTCTGACTTGTGCTGCCGCCATTCTGATCGTCTGTGTGCTCATCCCGCGTGGTTTTTGTGGATACCTCTGTCCACTGGGGACCACGATCGATTTATTTGATTGGGCGATCACGGGCCGCACCGAAAGATTTCGGGTTCCGGGCGATGGTTGGTGGGTGCACATCAAGTACTATCTTCTGGCTGGAATCCTGGTTGCCGCCTGCTTTGGTGTACTCCTGTCGGGTTTCTTCTCGGCGATTCCTGTGATCACGCGAGGCATGCTCTTCCTCTTTGAGCCCTTGCAAAGTGGTTGGGGACGGGGCTGGCATCTTGTTCCCGGCTTCAACATCGGACATTTCATTTCGATCGCGCTGTTCGTGGCGGTTCTGTGCCTCGGCTTTCTGCGTCCGCGTTTCTGGTGCAAGTACGTGTGCCCGAGTGGAGCGGTGTTTTCGCTTGGCAATCTCTTTCGGGCAACCGAACGCAAAGTCGAATCAAGCTGCATTCACTGCAACAAATGCGTTGAGGTCTGCCCGTTCGACGCGATCAAGCCGGACTTCACGACCCGCCAGACCGACTGCACGCTTTGTCAGACCTGCGGTGGAGTCTGCCCCACGCACGCCATTAAGTTTGTGGAACGATGGAATGGGGTGGAGCT
>JARFQX010000462.1 GCA_029287555.1 Rubripirellula sp.
ACCTGCCGCTCGTAGCCGTCGTAATTGACGTTGCGAACGTTGAACATCACCTGTTGGCCATTGGGAAATTCGGCAATGCCAAACATCGTGTTCGGTGTTTCGCCCTGGTCACCCCAAACGAAACGGCCGCCGATGGCCATCACCCGCACGGGATGCGTTTGATCCGGCTGCAACGCCCAACGGGCCACATCGAGTTGGTGCGTTCCTTGGTTGTTCAGGTCACCATTGCCCGTTTTCCAAAACCAATGCCAATCGTAGGGATGGTAGTTCGCGTGATAATCACTGATCACCGCCGGTCCTTTCCAGAGCTCCCAATCGAGGTCGGCCGGTGGCGGCCCAATCGGCTCGTGCCCAATAGTGCCGCGAGGCTTGCAGCAATATCCGTAGGCGATCTTTAATCGGGGCAAATCACCACGGTGCAACGCCGCGTGCAAGCCGGCGATGCCCGCGCTGCTTCGCCGCTGCGTTCCGTGTTGAACGACGACCCCGTACTTCTTCTGAGCCTCCACCGCGATGCGTCCTTCGCGGACGTCGTGGCTCATCGGTTTTTCCACGTAGACATGTTTGCCGGCCTGGGCTCCCCATATCGTCATCAAGGAGTGCCAATGATTGGGCGTGGCGATCGAAATCGCGTCGAGACTCTTGTCGTCGAGGGCTCGGCGAACGTCTCGAATATCTTTGGTGTTAAACTTACCTTCGGTTCGTTTCTCCAGACTGCCCATCACCCGTGCGCGAACTTTTTCATCCGGGTCGATCACGTAGGCAACTTCGACATTGGGCTGGTCAAGCCAACCACTGAGATGGCTCTGGCCTCGTCCGTTTACCCCCGCCACCGCAATTCGCACTCGCTCACTGGCGCCGTTGATCTGGCCCGAGGCGCGAGTCCCCGTTATCAGAAGCGATCCACCGAGAGCAGACGTGGTGCGAAGAAACTGGCGACGTGATCCGGATGAAATGGTCATGGGAGGTAAGGGGGCAGTGAGGCAGTAGGGCAGTAGGGCAGTAAGGCAGTAGGGCAGCGGCTTACCTGCGTCCGCTTGGGCAACGAACGGACTGATTGTAGCCGAAACGAAGCGGGAACGAGAACCTCGTGCTCGCCACTCGCCACTCGCCACTCACCGTTCGCCACTCACCTCTCGCCACTCGCCACTCACCTCTCGCCGCTCGCCGCTCGCCACTCACCTCTCGCCGCTCGCCACTCACCTCTCGCCACTCGCCTCTCGCCACTCGCCTCTCGCCACTCTACTGCAACCCCAACTTGACGCGCCAGCGTCGATTGGCGGTGTCCTTCCTGTCTTTGGTGTCCTCCTGATGACGGGACTCACGCCGCAGGTGAGCAAGCCCTTCATCGAGTTCCGCCCGTCGCTTCGCCAACTCCTGACGCTCGCGGGAAAGTTTGGCTCGTTCCAGTGAAGCCGTGATTTCTGCTTCGCGCATCTTCTCTTCCCACTCGCTTTGCAGATCTTTCAGCCGCTCACGCTCCTGTCGCACCACTTCATCGTCGTCGACAAGCTTTGCGATCGCTGCGGTTCCAACGGCCTGTTGTCCGTCGCCAGCATGCGATTGATCGTCGAGCGCATCGCGCAATTCCACGACCTCCCGTCGGCGCGCTTCTAACTCGCCCATCAACCGCTCGACAAACAACGCCGGGGTCTCGCGGGCTTCGGTAGTAGATGGCAATCTGGCAACGAAAGACTCCGCGTCGAAACTCTCTTGTTCCATCTGTTGAAGAATCAACTGCTTCCGCTGCTCCCACGACAACGATTCCACCTCACCGTTGGCAGCGATTGACTCCTGCACTTCTCGATCGGCCACCTTCGCGGCCAGCTCTCGATTCTGTTGCTTCAGGTCGACTACTTGCGATTGGAGTTCGGCAAGCTGCTGCTCCAACCCGGCCCGCTCGACTTCAAATGCCTGACTGATCGGACTCGAATCGGTCCATCCCGTCGTTGCGGTGCTTGGACCAGCTACGAGCGTTCCAGGGCCCTCGCCGGCAGCGTTTGGCCGAGTGACGGACTCGTTCAGACGGTCCATCTTTTCGATTAGTTGCCCCAGAAGACGTGTGTGGCTCTGGACCGTTTCCAACAACGATGGACTGTCTGACAATTCGCCGCTCGGATGGTTAAGTATCTCAGTCAACGAACCACCTGCGCCATTGGTAATCGCTAGAATCAATGTCATCAGCCCTACTTGAGGTCGGGGGTGCGTAGCAGCGTTCCGACACAAAGAGCTACGTACATGCCTAGGTCGTGCCGATAACCCTGTCAAAAACAACCCTGTCAAAACAGACCTGTCAGAAACCGATGGCGAAAAAGAAAGCAGCAGCAAAGAAGGATTCGAAGGAGGCCGCCGCCGACGTCGATTTCGAGCAGGCCTTGGAGGCAATCGAACAAATCGTTGGCAAACTCGAGAGCGGACAACTCGGCTTGTCCGAATCGCTGCAGCAATACGAATTGGGCATCCGGCAGCTCAAGCGATGCCAGGAATTACTCGAGGCTGCCGAGCAGCGTGTCAGCGTCTTGGCAGGTTTCGACGCCGAGGGAAACCCGGTTGTCGAGCCGCTGGAAGGTCCCGGCACGCGCCAACCGGGTTCGCTGCCGGCCACCCCTGGGGCGACGACCGATGCCGAGGATTCGACCTGAGCGTTCGGCCGAGTTGATTTGCGGTTTGCCGGTTTACCCCCGTTTGCCGGCAGGATCGATCCTGACCGAATCTCGCGGCTCCGGGCTCGCGAGGACCTTTCCAGGAATTGACGCTGCTCTAGAATCAGCGACGGAAATGCTGGAGCATTCCCAGAATCACCTCGGAATTCCCCCGTCGCCTCGCGCCGCTGCACCGTGTCGAAAGCCCCTGCTCCTGATCACTCATCGGATAATCCGCCCGGGAACACGTCAGGGATGACGGACCTGGTCGAGCCGATCGAAGCGGCACTGCGACGAGCCAGCCATTTCGATGCGGACTGCCCGCAGCGTCTGGGCGAGGCGATCCGCTACGCGCTGCTCGCTCCGGGCAAACGGCTGCGACCGGCGTTGGTGTTGATGGCTTCGGAGGCTTGTGGAGGCACGATCCAAGAGGCGATGCCCGGGGCGGTGGCCGTCGAAATGGTCCACGCCTACTCGCTGATCCACGATGACTTGCCCGCCATGGACGACGACGATCTGCGTCGAGGGCGACCCACGGTTCACATCCAATTCGACGAGGCAACCGCGATTCTGGCCGGTGACGCCCTGCTGACCCAGGCCTTTTCGCACCTCAGCCGCGAAATCAGGGACCCGGGCCGGGCCATCGCGGCAATCCAGGTGCTCTCCCACGCAGCCGGGGCGACCCGGCTGGTCGGAGGCCAAGCCGACGACCTTGCGGCCGAAGGGAGAAACAAAGCGTCATCCGGCCCGGGGCGGGGGAACGGTGAGGCGGGCTGGGACGAACTTTCCTGGCTCGAATCGATTCACCGTAGAAAAACCGGGGCCCTGATCGCCGCTTCGCTCGAGATTGGAGCCATTGTTTCTGGGGCAACGAACCACCAACGTCAGGCAATCGGTAATTACGCTAGAGACCTCGGGCTCGCCTTCCAGGTGGTTGATGACCTGCTGGACTTCACCGCTGACGACGCCGCACTTGGAAAACGGGCAGGGAAAGACGCCGAGCGGGGCAAGTTGACCTACCCCGGGCTGCTCGGCGTCGAGGCGGCTCGAGCCAAGGCCAAGGAGTTGGTCGAATCGGCGAAGCAGCAAATCGCCGTTTTCGAATCGGCCGGTTGGCGGTTAACCTTGTTGGCCAACTACGTTTTGGAGCGCTCGCATTGACTCAGTCGACCCCCGGCAACTCGGACAAAGATCA
>JARFQX010000694.1 GCA_029287555.1 Rubripirellula sp.
GGATTGGGCCGGCTACGAGGTGGAACATGAAAGGGGCGATGGGGCTCACAATGGAAAGCACGGCGGCGCGATTCTTCCGGATGCGATGCGTTGGATGTGGTCGGACCGCGATGAAGCGATCACGGTCTCCACGGTAAACCACCCAGAATTGAAAGATCGGATCATCGACGGTGAGGGATGGAAACGGGTCAGCAGCGGCCACCAATACACCGAAGGTCCCGCGGTCGCTCCCGACGGATCGGTCTACTTTGTCGATGCCCCGCGCGGCGAGATTTGGCGGGTTGGCGCGCGCGGTGAAAAGGCATCACTATTTGTCGATGACCTGCCAGGGGTGAGCGGGTTAATGTTTGATGCCAAGGGACGACTTTACTGTGCCCGCAATCGAAGCAAGAAGCTGACCCGCCTCGACCCTGATGGAACCCGCACGGACCTCGCCGAAGGGATGTCCTGCAACGACCTCGTCGTGCTTGATCACGGCATCTATTTTTCGGGTCCCGAGGAAGGTGTGATCTGGTACCTGCCTCAAGATGGCCAGCGTGTTGTTGCGGCGAAAGGCCCCAACCGACCCAACGGTTTGATCACGACGCCGGACAAGCGATTCCTGCTGGTGGTCGATTCCGCGGGTCGATACGTCTGGAGCTATCGCATTGCCGAAGACGGCTCGCTGCAACATGGACAACCCTATTCCTACCTGCACAGTCCCCAGGATGAAATGGACACCGGAGCCGACGGAGCGACCATCACGGCCAACGGCTCACTACTGGTGGCAACGAAGTTGGGTGTGCAGATCTTCGACCAACCGGGTCGCGTTCACGTGATCCTCGACCGACCTCAACGCCATCAGCGGCTCTCGAATTGCGTCTTCGGTGGCGATGACATGGACGTGCTGTATGTCACTGTCGGCGACTCCGTCTACCGACGAAAAACAAGACTTAAAGGCATCGCCCCGTGGCAACCCGCCGTGCAACCGCCCAAGCCAAGGCTCTGAAAGGTTTTCGGTGCGCCGGTGGCGCGGGCTCCGCGAAGCGGTTCGACCACCAAGTCCGAGGTCGCGCCCAGGTCAAACTGTGATGTTGAAACGCAGCCGGCGTGAAGGCAACAACGATCTCGAGTCCAACAACGATTCGCAGATGGTGCCTATCGCCACAACTTCGGGAAAAAAATGAAACCGGCTTTGCCTCCCGCGAAACCGGTCACAGTGCTGCTCCAGTGACAATCCGAGTAGACTCATTCCAATCGAGACGTTCACACGGCGCGGTAAGACGCATGCAGAAAATTGGGAGTGACGTCCGTGTTCGCGAACCTTGCGATTCGCTGGCTCGGTCCGTCAGTGCCAACTCCCGAAAATTGAAACATCGCTTCCTGGCGATCCTCCACGGGAAAACTGAATCGTTCAATCCTCCCAATGGCTTGTCCTGTTCGTCATTGTGCGCAGTACTTGCTCCGACAACTGACGATCAAGAGACTCCCGATGCAGGCCGGGAGAAAAGGGTCGGCTAACGCGACCCGTTTAACGGAAATGTGGGCAGCATCCCAAGGTGAGACAATACATCCACGTCATTGGGAAATCGCATCTGACACTCTCCGTAAGAACAACGAAAAGAAACCGGAACGATCAAGCCGTCACAACGGTTCTTATTCCGATTTGGTTTGCTTTGTTGCGGTCAGAATTTGGCGTCGTAACATGGCGTTGTCAACAACAAACTTGATCAACTTTTTTATTTCATTTCATACGCGATCTGAAAGTCAACGAATCGCTGGATGCGATTGAGTAAAAGTTTTTTTGCGTCCTCTACTTCGTCGCGACGCCCCGTCATCCATGCTTGACAACGCGGACAAACTCGTTCGCAACCAAGCAAGATTCCGGTCTCGCCACAAAACAATATCTTGAGCAAGAAGTGGTTGGCTCGGCGAATCGCGACTTACCGCAACTCGCGGCTCCGCATGCGAACCAGCAGCGTGAGCATGATGAGATAGATTCGAGCCCGAGCTTACCGCTTACCTGACTCGTGCACGTTTCGTTCTTCCATCTCGGTCTTTGCCGACGCTTTCATTGCGGCGCGAGATCGACGGCTCGATTCATGCTCAGCAGCCGCGCCGGACAACTGTACATTCGATACCCACAACGAGTGCAAAGCGGCGATCTCGCGCGAGCCTGGCGGCACCGCAGGAGCGCCCATCATCCTGCGGCAGATCTGCCCCCGGCAACGACCGCCGACGGCGTCCCCCGTCGAAGCATCTCGAAGTTGTGTAGTTTTCTTGAATCGCGGAGCGATGACTTTTTGAAGCCTGGGACGCAAGTCCCAGGTTGTGATCAGGTCAAACCCGGTCTCCGCAGCATGCGGAGAGAAACCAAAAAACGTCTGAATTCCTGGGACTTGCGTCCCAGGCTTTCACATTCCGTGCCTCCGGCACTATCAGGCTCCACTTTAAACTGAAGTTGCCCGGAGAGAGGGTGACTCTGCGCTGCGGGAGGGTGATATCGAAAAGCACAACTTCAAACCTCACGCTGCGGGACCCAATTGCGTACCTCCAACGCCCTAAATTCAAGAAACGCCCGCTTCAGCCGCCGGCAAGGCGACGGGCAACACCGTCCCGAACAACGGAATGCACCTAGTCCTAAAGGGGTATGCCGTCCGCTGACCGCCGAGAGCGAAAATGCTTGACGGGCCCAGGATTAGGGCATTAACTTGAACGGGTTCGAGATTCCTCAGTCTTTCAGACTCTTCTCGGAGGATCCGCCGATGGTTGTTGCAAGTTCCCCCTCCGCAACGCTGGTTGTTAACCCCGCGTTTCTGCAGGAAATCAAAGAGAGCAATCCTGATCTCAACCATACGCTCGACAACCTTCGATCCCTCCTGCGATCACCGAGTTGCCCGAGTGAGGCTTGTAACAAACTGGCCCGTTCGCTGGACGATCTGCGAGAACACCTATCGCTGCAGTTTTCCCTTGAAGAAGCCTACGGATACCTTGCGGTCAGCGAGGCCCCAAGCCGTGTGCTCAGCGAGTTGGCTTGCCGGACGCAGTCTCAACACGGGATGCTTTACATGCAGTTACGAGACTTGGCCGAACAAGCCGAAGAACTGCAGTATCGAGGGGTTGAGGTCGATCAACTTGGACGGCTGCTGGAAAGAACACGAGAGTTCGATGCGGAACTTCGCTCTCACGAACGGGCGGAGCTTGAGTTGATCGAGCGAGCCTACGATTTACCATAGAGACAAACCACAGCGGCCGAGAGATCGCGGAGAAGCAGACATGATTGGTGATTCAAAAACCAAACCGATGGAGATTCTGCTCGTCGAGGATGGCCTGACCGACGCGCGAATCACTATCTACGCGCTCCGCCGCAGCCAAGTTTATCATCGCTTGACGCTGGTACGCTCAGTCGAGGAAGCGATGAAATTCCTCAATCGCGAGGGCATTTTCTCGCGGGCGCCGCGGCCCGACCTGCTGCTCTTGGACATGATGCTTCCGGACGGCTGCGGGCTCGATGTTCTCGAAGCACTCGAACGATGGGATCCCGCCAATCGACCAACCGTGGTCGTCTTAACCGCCTCGCACGATGCCTCGCTGCGGGAGCGTTGCGACGAGCATCACGTGCATGACTTCATCAACAAGCCGGTCCACGAGAGCGAATTCATGCGGGTGGTTCGCGATCATAAGAAACTGATGATCCACAGCACCCCAATGCTAGCTTCCGTTTGAGCGCGCAAAGGTAGCAGACTCTCGTCATTCACGCGGAATCATCCGTCGGCCAGATTCTATTCTGACGCGTTATTGCCAGAACAACGCGTGACCTGATCTACGAGAACGCACCAGCGGAGTGGAGGTTGGCTACTTCTCGAACCACTTCTTGATCATTTGAACGGTCGCGGCCCG
>JARFQX010000571.1 GCA_029287555.1 Rubripirellula sp.
CGAAATGGGCGTGGGGTTCTTGGAGCGTGTCTATCAGGAGTGTTTGCAGATTGAGTTCAATCTTCGCAAGATCCCCGCGATCCCTCATTGCGCTTTGCGACTCCAATACAAGGATCGTCAACTAGAGACGGTATACGTTCCCGATTTCTCGTGCTACGACAAGCTCATCCTGGAGATTAAGTCGGTCAGCGACCTGAACGACTTGCATCGCGCTCAGATGTTCAACTACTTGCGGGCAACCGGATGCAGACTTGGACTGCTCGTCAACTTTGGCAAGCAATCCAAGCTTCAGTGGGAACGACTGGTCATGTAAAGTGCCACCTGCTGCCTGCTCGCCCTCTGTGAAGAGTGTAGGCGGCAGGCCGAACAGGCTGTTTCCCAATGCGACTGGCTCTTTGCCTCTCGCTGACGCGGCGTCACGGGTGGTTTAGAATGGGCCCTCGTTTCGTTCGTTTCGGGACCATCGCATTGGGAAGTAACGGTTTGATGCAGACTCGTAAGCTTGGCAACAGTGACCTTGAATTGAGCGTGATCGGCCTCGGTACCTGGGCGATGGGTGGCGGTGATTGGCCCTTCGGCTGGGGTGATCAGGACGAGGAGGATGCGATTGCGGCGATTCACAAGGCGGTTGAACTGGGGGTGAACTGGATCGATACAGCAGCGGTCTACGGCTTTGGCAAGAGCGAATCGTTGGTCGGCAAAGCCCTGAAGTCAATTCCTTCCGCTCGTCGCCCCATCGTGGCGACCAAATGCGGCCGCACCAATCTCGGTGATGGCAAGATTGGCAAATCGCTGAAGCGGGAAAGCGTGATTGCCGAGTGCGAAGCGAGCCTCACTCGTCTCGGCGTCGACTGCATCGATTTGTACCAAATGCATTGGCCGGAACCCGACGAACAGATCGAAGAAGGCTGGCAGGCCTTGGTTGAGCTGAAGCAGCAGGGAAAGATTCGCTATCTCGGCGTTTCGAACCACAGTGCTTCCCAAATGGACCGCTTGCAGGCAATCGAGCCGATCGATTCATCGCAACCGCCGTACAGCATGCTTGCGCGCGAGGCTGAAGCAGAGATTCTTCCGTATTGTCGCGATCATGGAATTGGCGTGGTTTGTTACAGCCCGATGGGGAAAGGCTTGTTGACGGGAAGTTTTACGGCCGAGCGCGCTGCACGCCTTTCCGAGAAGGACCATCGCAGCAGGGATCCCCGGTTTCAGTCACCCCAACTCGAGATCAACTTGAGCTTCGTCGAAGGTCTCGGCCAAATTGCAAGTGCCTTAGGTTGGACCCGGGCCGAATTGGCGGTTGCCTGGGTATTGCGGAGACCAGAGGTGACCAGCGCCATTGTCGGTTCACGCAGTCCTCAGCAGATCGAACAGACAGTCGTGGCGGGGACCCGAATCATGGATGCCGACACGACGGCAAGAGTCGATGCGCTGATCGAAGATCGAGAGCAGCGACTCGCCTCACACGAAGGGATCTCGAAGGCGAGGGTCTAGGCTTGAAGAAACGAGTCGGGGGACTGATACAAGCGGGGCGCCCCTAATGGCCGGCCTTCACGAAGCGCTCGGTGCACTTCTATGCCCGACGGGGCTCGCCGTGATTGTGGTTGGCACCGCACTGGGGATCTTTGTTGGTGCGGTACCCGGGATGACCGGCACGATGCTGATCGCGCTAGTGCTTCCTCTGACGTACGGTGCCGATCCTTTGTGGTCGATGGCTTTGCTGATCAGTATCTACGTCGGTGCGGTCAGTGGTGGGATGATCACAGCAACGCTGTTGCGAATGCCAGGGACACCCGCGTCGATCATCACGACCCTCGACGGTTATCCGATGGCCCGCAGTGGGCGACCAGGCCGTGCGCTCGGTTTGGGGATCATGGCGTCGGCGTGCGGCGGCTTGGTGTCGTGGGTGTTCCTGGTGTTGCTGACCAGTCCGATCGCTCGGCTCTCTTCACACTTTGGTTTCTTCGAGTACTTTTCCTTGGTGATGATGGCTTTGGTGCTGATCGCCACGGTCGGCGGTGGCTCCCTGGCACGTGCCCTGTTTTCTGGGTTTCTGGGCATCTTTCTTGCCATGCCGGGAATCAATGCGGCGACGGGTGGCGCTCGGATGACCTTCAGCGTCACGGAGATGAACGACGGGTTTCAACTCTTACCCGTTCTGATCGGACTGTTCGCCGTCAACCAGATTCTTCGCGATATTGTCAACATCGAAGAGACAGGAGAGTCGATTGAGTTAAGTGATCAAAGCCTGTTGCTGAGCCCTCGCGATTTCGCTCGTCACGCAGCGAATTTGATTCGATCTTCGGTCATCGGCACCTGGATCGGGATTCTACCGGGAATCGGTGCCAATATTGGTTCGGTCTCTGCCTACAGCGTCGCCAAGAGTCTATCGAAGGAGCCGGAGTCGTTCGGTACCGGATGCGAGGACGGCGTGGTGGCTTCGGAAGCTGCGAACAATGCAACAATCGGTGGCGCGCTGATTCCATTGATCGCGATGGGTCTGCCAGGAAGTGTTGTCGAAGCCGTCCTGCTCGGTGCTTTGGTAATCCACGGTTTGCAGCCCGGTCCGCGACTGTTCGCCGAAAGCCCGTCGATGGTCTACACCATCATGGGCGCGATGCTGATGGCGAATTTTGTCATGGCGATGATCATGCTGCTTTCGATGCGATGGTTGGCTCGAGTCGTGATGGTGCCGCGGGCCTATCTGTTGCCCGTGATTCTGTGCTTCTGCGTGATCGGATCCTTTGCCCTTTCCAGTCGACTGTTTGACGTCTGGGTAATGCTAGCGTTCGGCGTGCTAGGATTCGCGCTTGAATCCTACCGAATCCCGCTTGCCCCGTTCATCATCGGGTTCGTGCTCGGTCCGATCGCAGAAAAGAACCTGAGCCTCGGTTTGCAGGCCTCCGACGGCAGCTATTGGCCCATCGTTACCAGGCCGATATCGGCCCTCTTCATCGCGGTGGCCATTGCTATGTTGCTGATGACTCTGATCAATCGGTTGCGTCGCCCCAGGGTGGAGGTAGCGCCGTGAGCACCGTTGAAAAGGCCTGGCACGTGATCGCATGGATCACGATCTTGATTCTCGGCTCGCGGTGGATCGGTCAGCTTGAGGTCGCGAGTGGCAAGGATGATTACCCTTCACGTCCCATCCACGTTGTCGTTCCTTACGCGGCCGGTGGTGGAAGTGACACGTTTGTTCGAATCGTCCAGCAAGGCATCGCGGAAGGCAACTTGTTGCCCCAACCACTGGTCATCATTAACCAATCGGGGGGAATCGGCACCATTGGCAGCCGAGAGGTCAAGAACGCCCCACCCGATGGCTACAAGATCCTCTGCCATCACAACGCGATTATCACAGCCAAGCTCGCCGGCACGGTGGCATACGGTCCGGAGGCGTTCGAACCAATCGCGATGACGGGCGAAATGTCGATGGTGATCCTGGTTCGCGCCGACGCGCCATACGAAACGTTGGTGGACCTGCTCGAACAAGCCAAGGCAACGCCCAAGCGTGTCCGATTCGGAGCCAACAAAGGGGCGCCGGCTTACTTCACCGTGTTGCAATTGGAGCAGGCCTATCCGGGCGCCGAATTCAGTGTTGTGTCGTCGGGTGGTGGCGCTGACAGGTACTCGAAGATTCTGGGCGGACATCTGGAAGCCGGGATCTTTTCACTTTCGGAGTACCTGGATTTTCGGGCAGTCGAGGGAACACCGCCGGATCAGGACATTCGAGCGATCGCTGTCTTGAGTGAGCAGCGACATGACTCAATCCCTGAAGTGCCAACCGCCGCAGAACTCGGCGTGCCCGTCGTGCTCAGCAATGCAAACTACTGGTGGGCTCCGATAAGTACACCGTCCGCCGTGCTGGAGAAACTATCGGAAGTGCTCGAAGCCGCCATGA
>JARFQX010000613.1 GCA_029287555.1 Rubripirellula sp.
AAGGATCAAGTCCGTCTGGCCTGTGCGACCAACTCGGGTGAGGTCTGCCTCTGGGACGTGGACTCCGGCAAGCTCGCCTTGTCGTTTGAAACGCCCAGATTGACGGTTCCGGAAGTCGCTTGGAGCCCGGATGGTCGATGCCTCGCGGCGGCCAGCGGACCCTTTCTCTGTATATGGGACGCGTTCCCGCGTGCTGCTTCTGAGGTTGGCTTCTCGGAAAGACCAGCCTCTGAATGAACGAACGCCAAGGGGAAGAATCGCGGTGTTTGATAATGTTCGTTGCTGCGACGCGTCCCAGCATTCTCCGTGGATTCGGATTCGTCTTCAGCGGTCGCGAAAAGGGCGCAAACGCGTGCTCGGTCCCTCGGATTGAATCTATCGCCGTTGTAGGCAGCACGAGACGCAACCCACAGACCCCTCTCTGCTGGCATCAACGTGAACGACCGCAGTCTCTCACGGAGTCGCCGAGACACGGAGAAGGAATGAGACCGTACATGCTTGCATTTCTGGGAGTAGCCGTCCGTCTGTGTACGCGGTCGCCCAACTAACCGGAATCATTGGAACGCAGCCGCAACCGGATACAAGATCGACCGGTAACGCGGCCAGCTCTCCCGACTCGATCTCATCGGCGATGGTTGTCCGCACCGCTGCGCTGACGCAGTCACTGCTACTGACCATTCGTTTCAGCATGGAGTACGATTCGCATTCTACCGTTGCGTAGGATCCATCCATCTGGCTTGTTCCCATCGGATCAGCCGCGCCAAACCAAGTCACGGCCCAGTCGGGCATCCTCGGGGTCACCAGGGGATAATGCAGCAAGTCCGCACTCGTCAGGCAAGGTGCGGACGCCAGTGGATGGCCAACTCGGGCGAACCAAATCAGCCGTTCTGAAGGCAACGGAACGATTCGATACTCTTCGCCCTCCATCATCATCGACGCGTCGGCAATAAACAGATCGAGCTGTCGGTCTCGCAGACTCGCGGTCAACGTTACCCAGTGGTCGATCTGGGCACGTAAGTGGGATTGAGGATGTTGCTGGGCCAGCCTGGCAATCGCATCCGCGACACAACTCTCAGCCATCGCCGGACCAATACCGATCTGTAGCGTGCCAATCTCAGCACCAACAAGCAAGTCAACTTCGCGGGTAAGTTCAGTGGCCTCTGCCACGATTCGCCGGGCACGAGAGGCCACTGCTTGGCCAATCGGCGTCAAAGCGACTTGTCTGCGGCTGCGGTCGAACAACTTTGCGTCCAACGACTCTTCTAACCGTTGGACGCTCTTGCTGAGCGCAGGTTGGCCGATGCCGAGTTGGCGGCTGGCGCGGCCGAAGTGCAACTGATCGGCTACCGCGATGAAATGTTGCAAAGTTCTTATTTCAATCACCACTACGGGGAATTCTTTGATTACGCACGGGAATCGAAGAGCCTCCAGTAATTCCCATGGTTCATATTTTCATCTCGTTGATATTGAAGGACAATGCCGGACTTCTCGAACAAGCTGCTCACCGAGCCCGTGAAATTTTGTTGATGCATCGTCGCCACTGGTGCAGCAGCCATGATCGGTGAGATCAGCGTCGCAATGACGGCCGGCATGGGCTTGTGTTCGCGGCCAATGTGATTCATCCCTATCCAACGACCGCAGAAGCGATTCGTCAAACCCGTGACGACTACAAGTAGTGTCCAATGGCAAGGTTCCAAATACTTTCACTGATTGGTGGTGGCATACGCGGCGCCTTCGTTGTGTCGTACTTGCGGGAATTGGAGCGGCGAATTGGCCGTCCCATCGCGGAGTCTTTCGACCTCATTGCAGGAACATCCACCGGCGGAATCATCGCCGCTGGTCTGGCGATTGGAATGTCCACGGACGAGTTGTACGACTTTTATGCGAATCACGGGGAGAAAATCTTCTCGCCTCGAGAACCCTACAGAGCCAAAGGAATTATGCGGCTGATCTTTCCGCTGGCCGATCGCGTTTTCCGCTGGAGAACTGGCGGACATTTAGATGCAGCGTTTCGAGCAAGGTACTGTCCGTTCGCGTTGCAGGCCGCGTTTGATATTGCCTACGGAGATCGGACTCTTAACGACATTACCAGGACACGTCTAATCATCCCATCGGTCAATCTGACCGACGGCGAGCCACACATTTTTCGCTCTTGCCATTTGCCGAGAGCAGTGCATGAAAAAGACGTCAAGATCTCCGATGTTGTGATCGCCGCTACGGCCGCACCGACTTACTTCCCGCATCGAAGAATTCGTGGAAGGGACTATGTCGACGGTGGCATTTGGTCGAATGATCCCAGCTTGCTTGGATTCGCGGAAGCGATTCGCATCCAACGGCTTGAACAGATCAACGTAGATCATCCGATCTACGACACCGACCGGATCCATCTGCTATCGGTTGGAACCGGCAAGTCGCAGTTTTCATTGGCTCCTCCGGGTGCCGATGCCGGACTGTTGTACTGGGCCCCGCGGGTCGCCGAAGTCATGGGCACGTCACAAACCCAAGGCGTCCATCTTCCACTCAAGTTCTTGCTGGCCGACCGTTACGAACACGTCAATTTCAAAATGCGTGAGCAATGGCCCTTGGACGCAACAGAGTACATCCCCGACTTATTTGAGATGGGCAGGCAAAGGGCGGAGCAGAACTTCCAAATCATCTCGGATCGTTTTCTTGACCATCAGGCTAGCAGATTCACTCCCTGCACCACGAACGAAGGCGAACTGGATCTTGACGAATTCGGCTTTAAGTAATGAAACGATTTTCCGAGCCTAGAACCGAATGAGTGGTGGTGGAATGAAAACTCAACTTTGGCAAACTTGTGATGTCAGTGGCAGTCATTGCAGTTTTATCGTGGCTGCCGTCGCCACCGGTTCGCCACCTCTATCTCAGCATGTCAATGCAGTGTTGGACGTGCCGTTAATTGAGAGCCTTGCGAGCGACCCACAATGGAGATTGGAGTCAGATGAGTGAACCACTTTCGGAATCGGCGCTGCTGGATCAAGAACCCAGTGCAGAATCATTTCTCGACGAAGTTCTTAGTGGCCTGAGGCAATCGCCGAAGACGCTTCCTTGCAAGTTCTTTAAGGCAACCGAATGAACGATGCAGGAATATGGGCCGCCCCATTGTTACTGATTCCAGCCGTAGGATTGCGGATCCTATCAACGTCCGCGAGGTTCGGTCAGCTCCACGAGGAGCTTCGTCGCCATAAGGACCAGCGCGGATCGCTCGCTCTGAAGCATCTCTGTCGACGAGCGAGTTTGATCCATAGTGCGCTGGTGAGTTTCTACACCAGTGTCGCAGTGCTCGCGCTTGCGAGCTTACTTGGGACACTGGCTGACCGCTGGTTCAAGACACTGAACTGGCTCCCGCAGATGATGACATTCGTTGGTGCGGCCCTGATTCTGTTTTCAGCAACTCAAGGACGACTGGCCGCAAATCTCTGAAAAAGTGATGGCCGCCGACATCCTGGTTCTGGGTTCGTCGATCTGGCTTGGTGAAAAAACGTCCGTGTGCACCCAAGTCGTGGAACGGTTGTATGCGACCAGCCACCTCCTCAATGAACAAGGTCAATACGCCTACTACGGTCGTGTAGGAGGTGCGTTGATCACCGGCAATGAAGACGGTGCGAAGCATTGTGCGATGAACATGCTCTACTCGTTGCAACATCTTGGATACGTCATTCCGCCGCAAGCCGATGCCGATTGGCTGGGCGAGGCGGGGCCCGGGCCCTCCTATCTCGATCCGGGATCTGGTGGTCCGGAGAATGATTTCACAAACCGAAACACGACGTTCATGACTTGGAACCTGCTGCACATGGCACGCATGATCAAGGACGCCGGCGGCATCCCCGCTCACGGCAACCAACGCTCGAAGTGGGATGCCGGCTGCCGATCAGATTATGTGAATCCCGAATATCGCTGATGCCTTGATCTCCATCCATGACAGTGAATAACCAGACAGCATGCTTTCGCGCCTTTGCCATCTCAGCCGATGGGGAGGCGACTGAACTGGCGGAGCTACCCACCTCGGAAGCGTTGCCAGAGGCAGCCTATGTGTGGACACATCTTCATGTCCAGCAAGAAGGCGCGAGAGAATGGCTGGTGGACCGGGCGAAGTTGGACCGGACCGTCGTGGAAGCCATGATGGCCGAGGACACGCGTCCGCGGGCACTGTTCAAATCCGATGGTGTGATGCTGATCTTTCGGGCGATGAACTTGCACGAAGGAGAACCGCCTGAGGAAATGATTTCGCTGCGCATGTGGATTGACGAGCACCGCGTCATCTCGACTCGCTTACGCGATGTCAAGGCCGTTGAAGAACTCCAGGCGGCCATATCATCTGGACCGGCACCCGTCTCGCCAGCCGAATTGCTCAAGTCGATCACGTCTCGAATTTTCGCTCGCATGGAACCGTTCCTGGATGACCTGGAGGACAGTGTCGCTGCGGTCGAAGAGATCGATGAACTATCTGCGCGAACTCAAATCCTGACCGAAGAAGTGCGGAACAACCAGGCCGAGCGGCTCAATCGACTTGCCTACATATTCTCGGTCGTGGCCACGATCTTCCTGCCACTCGGGTTTCTAACCGGCCTGCTGGGTGTCAACCTTAGTGGGATCCCGGCTGCTCAAAATCCATACGCATTTTGGACCTTCACCGCAATCTGCATTGCACTGATCGGCATGCAGGTGGTGTTCTTCAAAAAACTCAAATGGTTTTGACAGCTTTACTATTTCTCGCATGCACCACGGCAGCCAGCACGGTGCGATGGAGTTCCTCCGCGTATTTGCCGAGGAGGTCTATGGCGTTCCGCCGGAACACGTTGTCGGTAGCAGCATCAAGACCCGATTCGAAGTGCGTAATGATAAGCCAGTGTTGCTGCGCCTGCCCGAGTTGAACTTCATCGACGACAAAGCCGGCAAGCCTGTGGGAATCAACCAATACATCGGTCGCCGCCCGATTGCGGCGTTTGGCAACTCCGACGGCGATCTGCAAATGCTGCAGTGGACCTTTGCTGGTAACGGCCCTCGATTCTGCCTACTCATTCATCACACCGATGCTGACCGAGAATGGGCTTACGACCGCAACTCCAAGGTGGGACATCTCGACATCGCACTGGATGAGGCCCGCGAGCGCGGCTGGACGATTGCAGACATGAAGCGAGACTGGGATACGGTCTACACACCGTGAAACGCCAAAAGGCAGGCGTTTCGACCACAAACGGCACCCCGCCGCCGACACCCGTTAAGAAATCGTCGCGGACTCCGCTATGGCAGCGAAGCCAATCTCGAAACGAAGCTGCGCGTACCCGATTGGGGCGAGTTCTTATCCCTTAAGAGATTCCACGCCGAGGTTCCCAACCTGCGGAGGATGGACCAGCCGAACGCATGGACACCACCCTGCTTCGACGCTTCGGTCGAAAAAACCTCGGCGAGTTTGGGCTCTTCGAAACTCGCCTCGGACGATGCAACCGCCCGCACGAAAGACTACCAGGTCGCAAGCATCTAAAGCCTTCGAAGGTGCGCTTGAATGCATTTGCGATTTCAGGCTGATGGCCCCATGCTTGTCTTTGGCATGGTCCGTTAGGTTAGGTCAACTTCCAAACCGTCGTGTCGATCGAGTGCTATCGAAGCTCAGTCAGTACTGAGCCCCGTCGTCCCCCTTGCAGCCACCGCCGTCGCTCGCCAATCACGAACGCCTCTTCCGCGAGTTGGGCCTCAGTTATCTGCCCCGGAATTCCTGCTGTTGCGTTTTGGCTGACGCTCAGTCACGCCTGAGTGAGCGTGATCCCTGCATAGATCTTCGAGAGCGCAAGCCGAAACCTTTAACCTGCTACTTCGCTGTCCCTTGCAAATGCTGCCGTCGTAACATCCACAGAGTCCAACATTGTACGATGTGGTTTTCAAAGGGAGTAGAGTTGAGTGGAAAGTGCTGACACTATGAATCGAGAGAGAATTAGAGACCAATGCGAGCAATAATCGTGGCCACCATGGCAGGGTCCGTACCGGGTTGGTCGATGGTTCGCCGACTTCCCGGTCAATTGCTTCAACGCAGTCCTTTCGATGGCAGCATCTTTCCCGTGAGGATACCGACGTTGGTTTCTCGCGGCAGGCCCCGTCTGCCTTTCCCCCACCCCTGGAACTATCGCAAGCCACTTGAGATTCTTCAAAGTTGCCACTGGAACGCTGATTCCCTGGAGGGCGACGGAAGGCATTCACGCTATCTAAATATTCCCGGGTTCCCCCCGGTCCTGATCACTCGCGATCCCGCACTGATTCGTGCCATTGCCAAAGATTCGGGTGATCGAGACGGACAGTTTGAGCGCGACACAGTTCTTGCAACTGGGATCGCAAAGGGCACAGGTTACAACATGCTGCTTTATGCGAACGGGCCTCTGTGGCGTCGCCAGCGTAAGCTTGCTGCTGCGCCGTTTGGAAAAACATCCCTGTTTCAGCCGGAGCGTTTCGAGGAGTTCGAGCAGACATTTCGTGCGACCGTTCGAAAACGCTTGAAAAAGCTCTATGAGCTAACACAACAATCCGGGCCTGACGTCTACGTAGCTTTGGAACCCGAGATCAAGCCCATCATGCTTGAGTTATTGTCCTGCAATTTCTTTGGAGCTGAAGTCTCGTACCAACAGATCGCCGATCGCTACGTACCAGCGATGGATCGCGTGATTGATCGAATGGTCAGCGATACCGTCATCAAGCTGGGTGTCCCCTACCGAGAACTTCCGAGGTTCCTTCCGGGCGTGGCTGAGGCTCGCGAGGATTACCTCATTTTCAATGAACTGGTGGATCTTGTTTTGGAAGGGCGACACGCCGGCCGTGGCCTGTGGGAACGATTCAAGTCCGATGCTCCGGACGAGGCTTTGCGAAGCAATCTGCGGCTTGTCCTGGCCGGGGCTTTGGAAGCAACGACGTCATTTGCGAGTTGGGCGATCTCACATCTCGCTCGTAACCAAGAGGCACAGCAGAAAGCTTTCCTAGAGATTCAGCAAGTTGAGAGCTACACACCCGAGAAACTCGAGGACGCGTCTTACTTTGGCCGAGTATTGGAGGAGACGCTTCGCTTGACACCACCTCTTTACTTTCTGCCGCGACGAGCACCTACGCGGATTCGTGTCGAACTTCCAGACGGGCGCGACTTGGTTATTCCCAGCGGCGCCTACATACTGCTTGATCACTGGAGTGCAAATCGTCACGAGGATCACTGGGGAGTCAATGCGACCGGTTATCCCGCAACCGTATTCGCACCGGAACGTTGGGAGTGGTTGGCCGAACATCAGCGAAGTTCGAAGGATTTCCTTCATTTTGGTTTTGGGCACGGCCCCCGTGTTTGTCCTGGAAAACACTTAGGCGAACTAGAAGTCGCATTGGTCGTCGGGGCATTTATCAGGCTCTTTCGCTTCTCCGCCCGGAGCCCTGATAATCCGGCCGTTGCGGGCATCTCCACGAAACCTGCCGACGCGGCATTGGTGAAGCTTGAGCTCCGAGAGGACGCTCCGGTCAGCGATAAACGCTTATTCGATGCGATGCCGGGTTTCCGCTGCCCGCATTCCGGTCATGGGCAAGAATGATCGGGCATTTTAGTCGCAACGTGGTTTTTCCCGGCTCACGGATCGTAACCATATAGCTCGAAGACCCATCTAAACCGGTCGAGGATCTGTTGTTTCAGTCCTGCGTCTTCGGTGTATTGGTTTTTCCGATAGCCCCGAATGGATGCGACCTGCCTCCCGATCGCGGGAAGCGCGGCGTCCCAACCCGGCAGCTGTAATTCTTCATAAACTCGACGTGTCTGTCCGAGTGGATCGGTTTCGAGGTCTTCAAACCGGATTTCGCAGAGTTGATTGGGTGGGATGGTTTGCTTGGTCCGTTCATAGCGACTTATGCATCGATCGTACAATTCGAAGGTGTCTTCCAAGGCTGTCCGACCGTGCGGCGGTTCCAAGGAATTCGTCGCAAGCATGGTTTGGCGTAAATGCAGGGTCGAACGAACGACGTCGTACGGGTTGCGAAAAAGGTAGACGAACTTCGCGTCGGGAAACAGATTCAACAGCATTGGGATTCGAAACGTATGAGTCGGGGATTTTAGGAGCACGGGCTTGTCGTGGCGAAGCTGCAGTTTTTTGATTAGCGTCAAAAATGACTGCTCCCAACGACGCGTCTCGTTCTCCGTCCATCGTTCGGGGTCAAGAAAACGCTCATAGAGTTCAAATCGATCCTGAAACGCCGCCATCAGGTAAGGCGAGACGCAGCAGTCCACGGCAATCGCCATTTCATCTTCCATCGGCACTTTCCAGCCGAGCGGCATATTGTCCATCGGACGTGTCTTTGGCAGGCACCATGATGTAAGTGGTGCGACGATGGGCTCGGTCAATAGAAAGTGTCCCGGACACATACTCTGATAGAGGTTCAGGTATGAAAAACTGGTGTCGAGAGACATCAGGTTGTGAAGCAGGGTTGTTCCGCTTCGCCAATGGCCCAGAATGAAATGAGGTGGGTGTCGTATCGAGCTTCCGTGAATTCTTCGTCTATAAATAGATGATTCGGCCGCGTGTTCGATTGAGTTGACGACACTGATAGCAGCAATCGAGAACCAACGCGGCAGGTACGTCCATGCCAACCGGGGCCGGCAGCGCAAGATCCGACCGAGTCCGGGCAAGGTCAGGCCATGCCACATGCAAAAGAACGATTGCATCTCCGATCCCAAGTCAAGCTGTCACGATTCGAGTGCCCCATGATTCTAGGGTATTCTTGGCTTTCGATCCGAACGCAACCGCAATCGACTTTCTTGATTGATAAAGCAGTCTGCTGGCCGGAGAGTTTGCCCCGTCAATCGCTCTGGCGAATCGAGCGAAGGGGTGACGCCCCCTTCTTCGATACGGTCGACAAGAATCGCCGAAAGGCCTGATCCGTTTCGGGGTTCATACCGCGTCGATGTGCTAGATCCATAAACACCGACGCGAGTTGGCCACGACTATAACTGAAAGCGGCCGATGCAGCCTCGTGCACCTGGAAAAGACATCGCCAATATCAATCATGGCGAGGATATCGGCCTTGCTAAAGGGTCTGCACTTTAGGTGATTGTTTGTAACTTTGCTGATCGTCAGGCTGCCAACGCGAGTAGTCGTTCGAATCGGTCGCGGATTTTTGCTTCGTCGGGGGCCACGTGAAGATCGCTCAATAATTCAGAACGCAGCATTTCGCGGGCGATTCGACGACGGCGATCTGCATGCGAGGGGCGACACGATGGATTGTCCCAGGGGCGGTTACTTCGATCAACCAATTGCTCGGCCGTCAGATCCCAACACTCCAGTTCAACCAGACTGTACATCCATCCGCACAAGTTCCAGCAGGCAATGTTCGACCAGACGTTTCGCACCTGCTGCTCGCCGGCACCCCAAATCTGCTTGACGTCGTGAAAATGCTCTTCGATACTCCAGCGGTCAGAGACAATTTGCAAAATCGCTTCCACGCTCATCGTCGTATCGGTACTGATGTAGGCTGCCCAATTCCCGCTGGCGTGCTCCACCAAGACGACTCGGCCCTGACCGCCGACGACCTTGTTGGTCGCGACGAACGTCTTGTAGCGTCCTTCGGTTTTCAGGCCCCGACAGCAGTAGGTAATCGATTGCCAGCCGTCTCGTCGCCCGGCTCGCTTGGCCAAGCTGATCTTATTTTTGTCATACTTGCGAGGCCGGCCACGCTGCCCCGACTTGTTCACCGGCACATCAAACAGCTTCGCATCACGACGAAGCCTCGTGACCACCGTGGCACCTTCTGCGATCAACGGTCGAACCAGTTCGCCAGCCGCATACGCACCAT
>JARFQX010000641.1 GCA_029287555.1 Rubripirellula sp.
GGATGATCGGTCGGCTGCGCATCGATGAGTGATTTAATCACGTGATCCAATTCGTTCTGACTAATGTCTTTTCCACCTAGGCCTCCCACGAACGAACGCATGATTTCGGGTCGATCGTGATGGCGTGAGATCGACGCACACAATTCCTGGTAGAGAATCCCGCCCGATCCTGGCGAAAGGTTCTGGTCGATGACGCCAACGGCGCGACGACCGGCCAAGGCATCGGCGAGATCCTTCGAGGGTTCGGGACGAATCATTCGTGGCCTCAGCAGGCCGACGCGGTGACCCTGCTTTCGCCAACGCATTACGGTCGACTTTCCCTTTGTGGCAAAGGATCCCACCATCACGATTACGACTTCCGCATCGTCCATACAGAATCTGTCCAGCGTGTCGTAACGACGCCCGAACGTACGCTCGAATGCATCGGCCGCCTCCTGGTGGACTTCCAGCACATTCCTCATCGCCAAGTGCATCTGGTAACGAAAATAGCTGTAGGAACTGCTGTCCAGGACGGCGACACCTTGGGCGACCGGAAACGAAGCGCGGAAAGGTGGATGCTTGGGCCGAAACGGCGGAAGGAATTCCCGAACCTGGTCTTCACTCGGTATCTCGACCGGTTCTCGCGTGAATGACAGATAAAAACCGTCCAGGTTAACAATCGCCGGTAGACAAACTCGCGCGTCTTCCGAAATTCGATAAGCCATCAATACGGTGTCGAGAACTTCCTGGCAGGTTTCAGCATGCAGTTGCACAAACCCGGCATCGCGCGCCGCCAACACGTCGTTGTGGTCCGGCCCGAGGGTGATTGGAGATGACAAACCTCGAGAAACATTGATCAACACGAAAGGCACACGCCATCCGGAGACCGTGTAGAGCGCCTCCATTGCGTACATCAATCCTTGGCTTGACGTCGCCGTAAACGCGCGCACACCCGTCGCGGCAGCAGCCCCCGCGGCGGTAATCATGGAGTGTTCACTGTCGAGTGTGACGAACTTCCCCGACATGACGCCGCTGTCAAACCAGCCGCTCAAGGTCTCGATGATCTCCGTTTGCGGCGTGATGGGGAAAGCGGGCACATAGTCGACGCCCGCGAGGCGCGCGCCCCAGGCAGCTGCGGCATTTCCTGTTAACAGCTTCTTCACCATGCCCGGGTTTCCTTCTTTGACTCGATCGCTCGAAGTGGACAGATCTGTTGACAGATCATGCACCCTTTGCAGTGGTCATAATCGATCACGGGAAAACCGTCTTCGTCGAGAGCGATCGCACCATCCGGGCAGCGAACAAAGCACAACCCGCACCGAGTGCAGATGTCGGGATCGACGACCGGGCGTTCAACACGCCAGGTTCCCGTTGGACGAGCTTCCGCGTTTCCCGCATGCAGCACGCTGGGTGTTGAAAGGAGTGGGTTCTCATAGGAAACGGTCGCCATCTCGATTTCCATGCCTGTGCTCGGAGCGTGAATCTCGACCGGCGAAATCTGCTCGAACACCCTCACCCCAACTTGGACATTCTTTTCCGTCTCCTCCCTCTCAAGACCAAGTTGGGCGAACTCTTCGCGCAAGGCCGCAACGAAGTGTTCCTGCACAATGATCCCGCTCATCGCCGCCGCGGCAGCAGCCAAGCCGCTGCTCAGGGCCGAGGCCGAACCGAGTATTTCAAGAGTCAGCGTGGTTAAATCCACCGCAACCACGGGCGGGGCAATACCGAAATTCTCCTTCAACGGCCCGGCATCCTGCGCGTTGACAAAAATCGCTGATGCGGTCGATTGCCCCGATAACACCTGGGCATCCGCTGCGTCCAACAACGTTTCGTCAGCGACAACGATCAGATCTGGTTGGTCGATGGCACCTCTTTCCAAAATCGGAGCTTCATCGACCCGCGTATAAGCAACCACCGCAGCCCCGCGCCGCTCCGCCCCATAGTAGGGCGAGTCTTGCGCTTGGTACCCACTCAAAAAAGCAGCCGTGCCAACGACTCGGCTGGCCGTCTTGGTGCCATGTCCACCTCGACCATGAAAGCGTATGCGAATCATGAGAGCGGAGGGTCGCAAATGCTATGCCAGAGATGGACGCCAGCGACGATGCGAAACGAATGCACATCGCCCCTGATTTCCGGGAGGATCGACATGTGCTCATACGCGCATGCGTGCAAGCGCGTGGAAGAACAAAGGTGTCGTATCCGCCACGCATTCCGCGGTCGCCTGCCTCGACAATTTCAGTTCATCGCCCTGCCTGGGAGAGTGCATCTCTACGAACGATTGAGGCCGTTGCGATTTGGCCGCAATCGCAGTCCACTCCGAGACAAATCTACGTCCGTTTCGAAGGCGGCCGCTGGGGACGCACCACGCGAGGATACATCAAAGCGAGACCTCCTCCGCAGTACCGGGTTAGATGGATCGGTGCTTCACCGATTGGTTCGGCGTCACTTCGAACAACGTAGGTCCCCAGATAGCAGTCACGAATCGATTGCTGTTCCGTGTCCGCGCCCATCCAAAGCAAATCAAGCAGCAAATTGATCGGACCAAACACCCACAGCAACACGCGCAGCGTCATGGTGAGCAGGGACGGAGGCTCGCCCCTGGTTGTCACGATCTTGAGACCAAGAATGCGGTACGCCACCGTGCGGATCCTTGATCGTTTGAGTGCCGTCAAGTACAGCCACGCGAAAAAGAGCCAACTCAGGAAGAAAAGCCCGCTCAAGTCAAATCCACGATTCGCGTTCCCGGCGACTGCAAATAGCAGAATCCAAAGTAGGAGGCCCAACATCAGAAGAAAGAAAGAATCGATCACTATTACCGCAACACGACGAAACAAGCCCGCGTAATCATCAAGCGAGTAATAGACGCCATAGCCGAGTGAATTGTCTGATTTCATCCCTAGCACTTTCGGACGAATGAGTCTTTCAAAGCGGTACTATCAAGGATGCATCACGTACCGATTCGCTTCACGCCCAGCGGTTCAAGGTACAATGTCTGGGCAACGAGTGGTTCATGGTGAAGCCGTTGAGCTAAAAAAACCCGTAAGCTAAAAGTAAGACCCCGTGAATTGGATGAGTCGCGGATTGCCGTGAACGCTCGATGCCATGGATGATCCCCTCAGAACCTGTCTCTTATACACATCTCC
>JARFQX010000710.1 GCA_029287555.1 Rubripirellula sp.
GTCACCGGCGGCAGCATCAGTGCGGACCAGTTTGCCGCGATCCTGACTGCCGAGAATCAGAGAATCGACCGTTCAGCCTTGACATCAAGCAAGCCCTGGGGGTATGCCCCGACCTGTTCATCCGCGCCACCGACCTAGCAATCACGTTGAATGTCCCAGGATCGAGCAATTTTTCGCGTTGCCGAACGCCTGCGGCCGCCGTGCAACCTGGTTCCCGAGGATGCTGAGCTCTTCGGCACATCGATGATCGGCTGCTCAACCGGTTGCGATGTTCAGATTCTGCGCGATGTCGAAGTGTTGGGTCGTGGACCAATTCGAGCTCGCGATGGTCAGTACCTTGTCGAGTCGTTTGTCAACGAGGACCACTACCGACGCTGGCGACGCGAACGCGGACACTGGCGCGCTGCGACCGAGCGTTTGTTTCAGAAGTTGGTTCCCTTCGATGCTCCCGCGGTCTGGATCACGGACAATTGGAGTTGCGGCTACTTTCACTGGTTTTGTGATGCGTTGCCGCGCCTCGAAGTTGCGCTGCGAGAGCATCCCGCCGCTGAGTTGACCCTCCTGCTGCCAGCCAAATTTGGGCGAGACGACTACTTCTTGGAGAGTCTCGCGCCGTTCAAGCTAAAGGAAGTTAGGATTCTCAAACGCTTTGAGCGTCTCCGCTGTCGAGAGTTGTTGCTGCCATCGCACATTTCGCGAACCGGCAACTATGACAGTTGCGTGATGCAGTCACTTCGAGAGCGTTTTCGAGGCCACAGCGAAAGGGTTGGAGGGGGCCGAGTGCATCAGCGGCTTTACATCAGTCGGCGACTGGCTTCGCGGCGCTGTATTGACAATGAAAAAGCGATCCTTCCCGTGCTGGCCGATCACGGCTTCGAGACGTTGGTGGCCGAGCAAGCGCCGTGGGCTCAACAGATTCAACTTGCGGCCGCCGCAACGCACCTTGTTTCCAATCACGGGGCCGGACTGACCAACATGATGATGATGGCCACCGGTTCGAGCGTGATGGAGATCCGGGAGCGCCAGGATCGCAGGAACAACTGCTACTTCAATCTCGCCAACTCGATGGGCCTCAATTATTACTACCTACTCGCACCGCGCCGCGATCCAAGTGAAGAGGTTCACTTCGCGGATCTCGTGGTCGATCCGAGCACGCTGGACGCCGCGCTAGGTCAGATGATTGCAGACTCCGCGCAAAGGCAATCGGCCTAGAGACGGGCCAGCCTTGCTATCGGTCGTGCTTCGGCCATTCAAGAGGCTCCTAAGGGGGCAATAGCGACCCACTCGGAGTCTTCCCCACGGCGTCTCCCTCACTTAGGGGCCGGTCGCTCTCGGGCTGGCCGGCAGGCGTGGATGGGACTGCCGCCTTTGGCGAATGTGGGCGGGGCAGTATGGTTAGTTGGATAACAACTTCGAGTGAACCTCTCCAACGACCAGCGGGTCAGGGCACAGCATGGACGACCTTGATTACCGAGACGATGAAGCCGCCGGCGGGCATTCCGCTGGATCGGCAATGTCACCGGTGATGACGGTTGCGCAGCCCGCGTCGCGTCAAATGGAGGAAGGCCAATCCCGAGAGGGCGACGTCCCACGGGTCGAGGCGACGCGCAAGCGGCACCGCGACGGCGAATTGAGGCCTCCCCTGGGGATGGTGGCGGGAGCCGTTTTCGGGGTCGCCTCGGCGGTGCTTTACACGTTGGCGAACATTGCGCTGCGGCACTGCGTCGGAATCGATCCCTTCTTGGTGTCGGCGGTCAAGGCGGCACCGACGGTGTTGGTTCTGGGACCGTTCCTCGGATGGATGCTCGCTCGTGGTGAGGCGGTCGCCACGAGCGGTCGCATGGTCCCACGATTCATTGCTGCGGCGCTGATCGGCCAATTTGTGGGCAATGCGGCCTTCCAAGGTGCGCTCGGCATGATTGGCTTGGCGGCGACGGTCCCCATCACCTTGGGAACGATGATTATTGGCGCGGCGGTGCTCGGACGCGTGATCTTGCATGAGCCCGTGCGAGTGCGTACAGCAGTGGCGATGGTCGTACTGATCGCTTCGGTCATCGTGTTGTCACTGCCCGACCTGAAAGGGAGTGTCGGGCCAGAGTCGAACCAGTCGTTGACTTCCGAAACCGGGCAGTCATCGGAGACGGACGCGTCGAGGCTATGGTTGGGATCGTTCTTGGCTGCCGCTTCGGGCGCCGCGTACGCACTGTTTGGGGTGATGATGCGACAGTCCTTGACCGGTGGATTATCCGCTCCGCTGACCATGTTCATCAGTGGAGCGGTGGGAACGATCTCGTTATGGTCCATGACCCTCTTTCGACTGGGTCCCGAGACGCTATCGCTCGTGCCGTCGAACGACTGGGCCACGATGTTCGCCGCGGGCTGTTTGAACTTTACTGCTTTCGTAGCACTGTCCGCCTCGCTCAAGTCGCTTCCGGTGGTGGCGGTCAACCTGATCAATGCTTCTCAAGTCGCGATGGCCGCGGCGGCGGGAATCATTTTGTTCGCTGAGCCAGTGACGTCCTCGTTGGTGTTGGGAATCGCCCTGACCTTTGTCGGCCTCGGGATCCTGGCCGGCAGACGGCCGCAGCGAAGGCTAAGCCCGAGTTAGTTTGCTGACGCGACCGGTGGCGACCCACTCGGCGACATAGATATCACCTCGAAGATCAAAGCAGGCGTCGTGCGGATGCACGAACTTGCCGGGCTGCCATTTGTTTTCGTCCGCGCGAATGGTGTGGCCACCATTTTCTTCTTTGTCCTTCAGGATTCTCGCTTGATCGTCACCAAAAGTGGCGATGGTGTTGTGGTTGCGGTCAAGAAGCGAAAGCCTCGCAACCAACTCGGGAACGAGCATGAGATCTTCAAAGGTGTCGATGTTGGCGGGCAGACCGAATCCGTCGACGGTCTTCTTGTACCCGCCATCCAAGTCGAAGATCTGCAACGTGTTGTGCGCACGGTCGGCAATCACAAGCTCGGGCGAAGCTTCGTTGCGAGCGTCAAGCCAAAGCCCGTGCGGGAGGTTGAACGTCCCCTTGCCATCACCGGGACCACCGAATGATGAGAGCCAGTTTCCGTCGGCGTCGTAGCGGTGAATGAAATAGGATCCGTAGCCGTCGGCGACGAGGAAGTCACCATCGGGAAGAAATGCAAAGTTGGTGGGCATGAATCGATCGCGTCCCCAGATTTGTCGCGGGTTGCTTGCTTCGCCTTCAGCGTAGTACCCACTTTGCATCGGTGCATAGTTTTGCCACACAGTCTCACCATCAAGGCTAAGCTTGGCGATCGACTTGACCTGTTGGTAAGCCGCGACATACAGGAACGGGGTACCATTCTCGACGTGGACCTCCAAACCGTGGCCGCCACCTTGGAATTGTTCACCAAATGCCCGGATGAACTTGCCTTGTGAGTCGAAGACAAAGATTGAGGGGTGTTCGGGAAGGTTCTTCTTGCCTTCGTGAATCACGTACAAATTGTTATCGGGGTCGATTGCGACGTTGTGCGTCGTCTGCCATCTGTAGCGATCGGGCAGCTGCGGAAACATGTGTTGGCAATGGAATTTGTAGTCACCGCTGCCAATCACATCCTGCGCCAGGCTTCGTTTGCTCGTCATGATCGCCGGGGCAGTCGCGGCCAGCGCCGTGGTCTTCAAGGCCGTGGATTTCAAAAAAGAACGACGATTGATTTCGGACATATTGATGACAACCTCAAAGGGGGGGCGATAGCAGGTCGATCAACTTTTATAGTGCAACGCTTCTGTTGAGTACAGCAATTCGAAGTAGGCCGAATCAAGCGAAGCGCCGATCCGGCACCGAACAACGATCCGACGCCGAACAAAAAACCAATGCCGGATCGGCGTCGCTGCGCTCCTTGATGCCTACACATTGAGATGACAGCGTCTCCCGCTTCGGAATTCCCTCGTTCGCTGCTATTCTGGGCCGCCAATCCACACCCCCTTGGTCGCAGAAAAATGGAAACGGAATCCGAAGCACGATTCGCTTTCGGCAGGAATTGGCAATCGTTTGCCGGTTCGATCGGGCCTAAGCGCATCGATCAAGCGGTCGAATCACTGAGGTCGATGTTGGGGATGGAGTCGCTTGCCGGCAGGCGGTTCCTGGACATCGGATGCGGCAGCGGATTGTTCTCGCTTGCGGCGCATCGTCTCGGTGCCGAGGTCGTCTCGGTCGACTTCGATCTGGACTCGGTGGCCTGCACGCAAG
>JARFQX010000651.1 GCA_029287555.1 Rubripirellula sp.
GTTGCCCGTGTGGACGTAAACCCGGCTGTATCCGAGCGGCACGGGGTGGACGCCGGATGCCGTACCGGCCGAGGGTGCGATTCGAAATCCACAGTTGAGCAATGCGTAGTAGATCTCGAATCCGTAGTTGAGCCATCCCCACTCGGTCAGCTGATTGGGACCTTCGGTTTCCAGATCCGTCCACGTGGGCGGATGACGCGGCGCCGATTTGAAGCCGAACTGGGTTCGCCACACGCTGTTGTTGGATAGTTCGAACAGGTCGATGCCGGCCACCGGCACGAGCATCATCGACCAGGGCCAGGAGTGCTTATCGAGATCCAGGAGAGCGCCTTCCTCGTGCGCCCGGCGGGCGATCGGTGTGACCGGAGGCGCGGTCTGTTGGAAGACGCTGCGGTGATTGAGCACGAAGATGGCACCGAGCACATGACGCTCACCCCCCACGTTGAAGATTTCGTACTCGGTGTTCCTGGGAAAGATAACGTGTTGATCGTCCACGTCGATAGGTTCGTAACCGCGGTCGACACGCGGGCCGAAAGGCGAAGGGCCTTGACGACGAAGCGGCGATGGGGAGAGATCGGGTGCCGAATCGGCCGAAATGGTCCAGAAAGTAACGGGAAAGGCAACGTTGAGATCTTCGGCGAGCATCACGTTGGGAAGCTCGCTGATGCGTCGGTGAACGTGCGTTTCACCTGAGTACCATCCCCGGTCAGCCGGGTTAACCCAGCGTCGCAACTCGATGGTCTTTTCGACCGGCTGATCTTCCATTTGGATCTCGGCGCGAAACGGCAGGTACTCTTTTCCCCGAGCGACCTCCAGGAAATAAGTTCCCGGAGACAACTCGATGTGAAACGGATGTGCCGAGATCGTCGTGTGCCGTTCGATGCTTGTCGGCATCGGGATCCACTGTTCTCGATAGGGCACCGCCGTGCCTTCCTCCGATGTCACGAAATGAAAATCGCCGACCCCGTCACGCACGTAGACGCGCGCGGGGATGGGCTCGCCGGTGTCAGCGTCGACGACACGGCCCCGGAATTCAGCGGCATTCAGGTCAGGTGTTACCGAGACCAATGCGAAACCGATGACGAAGGCAGAGAGCCGAGAAGCAAGAGTTGTCATGGTTGTTCGTCCAAAAGAATCGACGCCGCTGGCGGAGGACAGGTGCGACTTTGTCCACCCTTCGTCGGCTGGTTCACCAGAAATAGAACCCACTACGTGTACCGGCCTTTCTTGGTTTTGATGATCTTGATCACATCGTCATGTCGATTCCCTTCAATCACGTCCTTCAGCACAATGTTGCCATCGACGTACTGCACATGGACGCGCCAGCCAGAGATCTTATTGATGTCGGCACGGTAGATGGCCTGCTTGACGCCGCGCACCCGGTGCAACCGTGTTTTCGGGAAACTGCGGGTGCGGTGACACTCGTTGTCTTCCAGTTCCGCCAGTGCTTCAAGAAACTGCACCTTCAGCTTGGCGTCGGGAAGCATCTTCATCGCGTCGTGAATGATGCCGTACTCATCTAGCAGTTTCTTTAGTTCCGCCATCCTTAATCCGTCAGGCTGAAATTGGGCGAGTGCTTCCGCGACCATCGACTTAGCGATCCGAGAAGTCCCGATACAGAGCCTTGACGAGCGACGAGAGTGCGCTGTCAAGGTCTTCTGCGCTAACAATGCGTAGTAGTGTAACGTTCAATTGTTCGAAAACCGGGTCGTCGTCCATGGTCAACACGATTCGCCACTGGTCGACCGGTAAGACGTAGAGTGATGCATCGATACCATCGGACAGCGGCATCTCGATCTGAGTTACCAGGTCATTGAAGGTCGCCGAATCGTACAGCAGGAACTGGCAGCAGTCATTCACAGCCGTCGCCAGCTGGCCCCGCACTGCCTGTTCGATCCGTTGCCAATCCTGCTCGAACGACTCCGCATGATGGAAGACCAGGTCGATCGGTGGACTCACAACACTCGTCACGAAAGCTCGTGCCGATTCAACGGCGGAGATGTATTGGTCCAAGGCTGAAAACATTCGATGCAGTTCCCGAGGCACCTCCGCTTCCCGGCTCTGCTGCAAGCACTCGCCTCGGATCGCTTCCAGCTGGGGACGAAAGAAAGGCGTAAAGCTCAGCAATTTGCCGTAGCTTGCTCGGTAATCATCAGGCAATTCGCTTGTATCTATCCGTGCGAATTGACGGGCCCAGCGAAGCAGGTCGAGCGCGCTGTGGCGAATCTGCAAGAATTCGACTTCAAGCTTGGGCAGTTCATCCCGAATCAAGTCCGCACAATCTGCCATCGACTGACGAAGCTCGGAGTTGTTCCAGTTGGCTCGGTTGATTCCGCGGCGAGCCGAATCGATCGCGGCCAAAATCTGATGAAGCGATGAAAGGACGTTTTGCAGTGCGCCTCGTTCGGCTTCCAGGCGATCTTCGAGCTGCCACTGGTCTGCGATCCGTGACCCGCTCTCGCTAGCCGTGCGATGCGTTGCCAATAAACGCGAACCGGTTGCGCAGATCTCCTCGATGGCCGTCCGCATCTGGGCAGACCATTGGTCGAGCGGAAAAGGAGGGGGCTTGCTAGTGCTCACGGCTCCTCATCCTTCCCACCGGCTGGAATACGTGTATCCCGGGTCGGGGTGGACGACGGACCAGATAATCACTTCTTCCCCCTCCATCTTTGTCTGATCGGTTGGGTCAATCAATTCCACGACGTCGGGGTTATCATTTCGATACCGCACGACGCTGAAATCGGATCCGGCAGCACCATCGGGAAGAAGGATCCAAGAAGTGACCACTTCCGGTTGAGCGTCAATCTCGAAATGCCACCACTCGCGATTCGCATGCGGAGAATCCTCGTCAGCCGTCTGCATGATCTCAACGACAACCTCTTCGGTGCCACCAAGTCGTACGCCGGAGAAATCTAGCATCACTTCCCACGCGAAAGGGCCTTGCGGGTCATTATCGGGCGATTGATTGCTGCGGCGCACGACCGGGCGCAATAACTCGTTCTCACAATGCACGACCAGATCCGGCGAGTCCCACAAGTCTTGCAAACGCAGACTGGGAGTGCCTGCACTCTCTTCGATTTTTCGGACCATCACATGGCGACAGACATACACCCGACGGGGACCGTCCGGAGTTTCAAACCAGTGCCGCAGGTCGGTGATGCGACTGTCAGAGATGATGTCCAATCCTTCATCGGCAAGTCGCGGTCCAAGCTTCTCGACCTCCTTGAAACCAGACGACACTGGCTGAGGTGGTGTGTCGAATTCGAGCAGTTCAAGGGTTTTGCCAAAGTCATGACGGGTTTTGACAACGGCTCGTGTCAGGTCAGCGGTGAGGTGGGCATGCCGGTAAGCACGATGCACGTACCAGGGAAGGACGGCCAGCAGGAATACCAGCAAGGGAACGTAGATCCAGGTCAGCCAATCCTGCGGATCCAGCAAGGCACTCCACACTCTTCGGTTGGCACCGTTTTGCAGGTCACGGGCAGACTTCGTCACCGAGACGCCGCGATCCGACCGCCACCGAAACTTGGACGCCTTGTCGTTCTCCTCGACGTCCCGCGCCGTCGGGTCCCAGGGAGGGCCTTCCGCGACGGCCTCGGAAATCGCCGAGGGCAACGAACGACAAACATTCCGGGCGACGCAATAACCGTGGCGAATCAGGCCGCTGATTTCGATGCGACGAAATCGATCCATGTCGGTACGCATCCGACTCACTTGAACCTGCTGTTCCGGGTGCATCGCCGTGGGATCGGATTCGGGCGTGACGACATCGGTGATCGCCGAGAAGACACATCTTCGTTCATCCGCAAAATTCTGGCGTTCCAAATTCCACACGCGGTCCATCAGGATATCCGAGGAACGCAGCGCGGTGGCCAGAAAACCGGGGGTTCGGCCAGGCCCGTGCACGGCGAAGTTCCTTCCCGCGTCGCTGACGAGAATCAAGTCGCACAAGCCTTGACGCACGTGCAGACAGTTCTTGCCCGTGGCGATGTGAAAGGCGTCGTTGAGGACGCGACGATTTCTCGTCCACGCCTCGTCCGGAGACGAATCGATTGCGTTGTCTGCACCGACCTTCTCGTGCTGCTCCAAACGACGAACCAGAACTTCATCCTCGTGCAGTCGCGGCATTTTCATCAACTGGTTGAGCCGGTCGAGAAGTCGTTGCGACTTTGATTCTGTTCCGGAACGCTCAGACGAGAGGCCGATGCTCAAGTTCTCCGAGATTTCCACCAGCCGACCCAAGGCAGTCGGCTCGCTTTCCTGGCCCGCCTGCGCCCAAGCTTCGACGGCCGTCTCGGGACTCTGCAGGTCGTCGAGCCGGATGGATGTCGCACCCTCGTGCTGAAGGAAGTGAAACATCCGCACGCTAAGGTTGTCGTACACTCCGCCGTCGGTGAAATACTGCGTTGGAAACTCTCCCTCAGATGCTCCCAGGTCGTCGGCTGTCAAAGCCATCGGAGGGAAGAAAGCGGGAAATGCTGAGGAAGCGGCCACGGCGGTCGCGACTTTGACCAGCCCAGCACGGTACGTCTTGAGCTCTTCAACGCCATCGCCGGAGCGCATCTGCATGAACAGCCCCCGGCGGCTGAATGAGCTGAGTCCGCCCTCGCCGACGTTCGTGCTGAGTAAATGAACTTCGGGTGATGACGGTAATTGGTGCAAGCAGGCGTTGCCAAGCAGATGCTTCTCGTAGTAGCGTTCGAGCAACCCGGTGCGAGTCAAGGCGCGCGACGGTCTGTGAAGAAGGAGCCGCGAACCAACCGACAAGGCGGCCATGCAGGGGTACCGCCGCAGAACTCGGTTTCGGACATCGAGGGCGATGAAGTCCAAGACCTCTTGGGCTGCGGCATCGAAGTCTTCAGCCGAACCACTGTATCGATCCCAGTTCAGCACGAGGTGGGACGCCAGCACGCTGCCCCCGGAAACCGAGGTGATGTGCGACACCCGCGGCAGCAGCCCCGAGTCGCGCAGGAATCGGACCATGCCCAGGTGATAAAGGGTGGCGCGAAAACCTCCGCCCGATAATGCCAATCCGATTCGCATCCCTACTTTGCTCGCTATCCCGATTCAGCGCGTTGAAACTATCGAATCTCCGACAACAGGTCCTGTTTTTCTGGGTCGGTTAAACTTCGCCAGTCGCGGTCTTGTAATCCGGCGGCGAGTGCCCACAGCAAATTCAGATTCGCGTCCGGGGCGTGCCGCTTGACCTGCATGTAGGCAAAAGCCGGACCGCAGTCTTCCAGATCCCCGACCGTCGCGATCCCTGCGGTCCGCAGCCACGCAGCGGTGGTGGGACCCACGTTACGGAGATTCTCAATCGGTTGACTCAAGTTCTCGCTGCGGCCCGCGTGGCCAACGTCCGCAAACTTGTTCTCAAGTTCGGCAAGATGTTCGCCGGTGGCCGTGTGAATGACCAAAGCGCGGTTCTTCCCCGCGCTTTGGATCTTTCGAACGCCGTGCCCAAATCCCTTCAGCCGGCGTCGGGTTTGCGAGGCGCTGAGGTTAACGTACAGGTAATCGCCCTTCGGGTCGGCCATCTCGTTGAGGAGTTGAACACTCGCACAAATGTCGCTTGGGAAAAACTGTCAATCAGGCGTGCTTTTCGATCGCTTCACGGAGGGCCTCTTCGCTGTCCTTGGAAAGCGAAGTCTGAACGACTTTGCCCTTGCCGGCGAATTCCTTCAGCCCTTCCAGAACTTTGTCGGTCGTGGCCCGTCGGACGAGGACAAACAAGGCTGAGTTCCCAGGTTTGAAGGACTCGGATATCTCCTTGATCTGCTTATCGCTGATACCGATGTCAGCGAGCAGTCCGGACAACGCGCCGGCCCCGGCACCCACGGCGGCACCGAGCAGCGGATTCAAGAAGATCATACCAACCAGGGTTCCCCAGAAACCGCCCCCCACCGCGCCGGCGGCGGTCAGGTTCACCGCTTGGTGAAGTTGAATCTTGCCCGACTCGTTCTTGGTGACAACGACGGCGTCCTCCATTTCGATCAAATACTCCTTCTGCATCTTCACCAGCTCAGTGCGCATGTCGAAGGCGGTTGTTTCGTCGTCGAAAAGGATCACTACCAAATTGCTCATTGCGTTCGCTTTCAAAGAGTTCAAGGGCAAGTCTTGACGGATCAACTGCAATCCGGGAATTCTAGCGACGGACACCCAGCCCATCAATCACGGGCGTGGAAGCCACGGTCCGTCTCGATGGCTTGAGCGGGCCTCCGCTTCGGATCGTGGCGGTCGGGCGTCGGTAAAAGTCTTCTTGGCCACTTCTTCATCAAACCGACATCGCGCATTCGACAATTGGCGAGACGCCCTGCTCGGTCAGCGAGAGCGCCGCGCTTCGGCGCCGGGCGCGGATTGCCGGGCGCGGATTGCCAAGGTCATCGAAAACTGGACAATGCTCGCAAGGCTTCCCACGGAGGTGCGGAAAGCAGTCTTGGCTAGATGATCCGATGGCCATCTAAGGAGGCTTCGTGCAAGACAACCGGCTTCAGCCGACGCAGATTCACGGACGCAGCGGAGTGATCGTCGCGGTGATTGCCGTCGCCATCGGCGCGATCCTGTGGGGATGCTGTAGCATTGCCTGCGGAGCTGAAGGGAC
>JARFQX010000720.1 GCA_029287555.1 Rubripirellula sp.
ACTGCGTGAACAAACAATTGTCGTATTCTTCTGTGATAACGGTCCGAACTCATTTCGCTGGAACGGTGGGATGAAGGGTCGCAAGGGATCGATTGACGAAGGTGGTCTGCGTTCGCCACTGTTTGTCCGAGGGCCGGGCAAGATCGACGCGGGGACTAGTGTCAAGCCGATTGCCGGCGCGATCGATCTGCTGCCAACCCTCTGCGATTTGGCTGGGATTTCACGTCCGACTGCTAAGCCGATCGACGGACGTAGTCTTCGTCCTTTGTTGCTTGCCGACGGTCGTCCTTGGGAGCCACGTCAACTGTTTTCAATTAAGAAGAATCAAGTGAGCGTGCGGACCGAGCGGTTTCGGCTTGATGCAGAGGGGCAACTATTTGACATCGAAGCCGATCCAGGTCAAACGATTGACGTTTCGTCCGAGCACCCCGCGTTGACGCGGGAGTTGTTGGAGCTTGCCAGGTCGCATCGAGATGAGATGTCCCAGGAGTTCGCGCGCTACGCCGACCGCCCGTTTGCGGTCGGATATCGCCAGGCCACGACGTTGCCGGCCCGCGATGGCGTGCCGCATGGAACGATTCGGCGCAGTGCCAAGGCGCCCAACAACTCGTTCTTCAAGAATTGGACCGACGTGGACGACTCGATCACCTGGGACATCGATGTGCATCACGCGGGTGAGTATGAAGTGACGGTCTTCTACACCTGTGCCGAAGGGGATCAAGGAGCCGTGATCACGGCATCGGTCGATGGTCGCGATGCGATTGCGCGGGGCAAGGTCACCAAGGTGTTCGATCCGCCGCTGTACGACAAATCAAAAGAACGCGTGGCGAATTCACATTACTTTGTCAAAGACTTCGAACCGCTGGTGCTGGGCAAACTGAAGCTCGAAGCGGGACGTGGCCTGTTGCGTTTGAAAGCGGAATCCGTGCCTGGCAAACAGGCGATTGACGTTCACTCGATCAAATTGGTGCGCGCGAAGTCGGCTTTGTAATTAAGTTGGTGTTCGCCCTCGAAGCATCTCGAATGTGCAGTTTTCTTAAATCGCGGAGCGATGACGTTTTTATTCCTGGGACGCAAGTCCCAGGAATTCGGATGTTTCTTGATTATTCTCCGCCGCACGCGATCGGCCGCCCAGCGGCCGATCGCGTGCTGCGGCGACCTGGTTTCACCGATCACAACTTGGGACTCGCGTCCCAGGCTCTCACATTCCGTGCCTCCGGCACTAGCAGGCTCAAAGTTCGCGTCCATAATCGCGCGCATCTATTTCGTTCGCTTGGCAACATCACCCACCGACGCCTGATGCGTACAGAGACAGGTATCGGCTTCTCCATCGGTCTCCCTCAGAACCCTCCGCTGGTCGTCCAAAAAGCGGCCAGCATGAAGAGCCAGATGATGTCAAGAAAGTGCCAGTACTGGGCGGCGAAATCAACCGGCCAGTGTCGTTCGTGATCGTACCGTCCGTGCATCGAACGCAATCCCACCATGCCCAACGCGATGATGCCGCCGGCAACGTGCAAGGCGTGCAGCAGAGCCAGTACGACCACCATTCCGGCGACCCCCTTCTCCGTCCCTTCCAGAATGGTGCCGGTCAACATTGATCCCATCGCCTTGCATTGCATGCCGATGAAGACCAAGGCCGCCAATCCGCTGAACGCCAGCAAAAGAGAGGTCGTTGTGTGGCGATCGCGACGCACCGTGCGAGTGGCCAAGTGGACCAGCACGCTGATCAACAACAAACAGGCGGTGCTGACCAAGAAGACCGTTGGCAGGTCGACTTGAGCATCGCCGCGACGCGAGTAAGCGTAAATGAAATAAAGCAGGATGCTGGAGAGAAAGAAGATCAACAGGGAGAGCAGAAAAAGATAGCCTCCCAATCGCTGGCGACGGTCACTGGGTAACAATGGCTTTCTCTGCGGCAGTGACAGGATGGGGGAAGACGAGGACATTGTCATGCAAGCCGAGTCAATGGACCGGATCAGTGAGAGTCGAACGGATTAACGTAGCCGGGCGTGTCACCGAAGCAGATGCCCATCGCTCGAGCCGCCAACACGTCGGATCCATGTGGGTCCACGGTGCGGAGACTTCCCACCGCTTCGGAGATCGAGGCATCCTTGATGTCCGGTGGATCGAGGCACACCATTTGACCGAACTTCTTCTCGACGATTAACCGCACGGCGTGCGCCCCGTACTTGCTCGAGAGGACTCGGTCAAAGGTTGTAGGTCCGCCCCCGCGCTGCAGATGCCCGAGCACGACGCAGCGAACGTCTTGGTCGATCCGCTCCTCGAGTTCGGCGGTGACAATCTGGCCAATGCCCCCCAGCTTCGCTTGCAGGCTGCCCGCCTCGGCTGACTTGGCAACCATCTTGCCGCCGGGCAGTTTGGCCCCCTCGGCCACCACCACTAACGTGAAATTACGTCCCAGTCGAGTCCTTTCGTCGATCTTGGCCACGATGTTTTCGAACGTCCAGGGAATCTCCGGAATCAAGATCACGTCGCCGCCGCCCGCGATACCACCGTGTACCGCAATCCATCCGGTGTGTCGTCCCATCACCTCCAAAACCATCACGCGCCCGTGACTTGCTGCCGTTGTGTGAAGTCGGTCGAGCGCGTCGGAGCAACAAAGTACGGCGCTGTTAAACCCAAACGTGTACGCCGTGCACGAGAGATCATTGTCGATCGTCTTGGGGACACCGACCACGGGCAAACCCGCTTCGTGAAACTGCAGGGCGGTCGACAACGAGCCGTCACCACCCACCACGATCAGCCCCTCAAGTCTCAGCAGTTCGAAAGTTTCGCGGACCCGTTCGATGATTTGGGGATCGATCTCCGCACGCCCCGAAACGCCCTGGCGGGCCCCGAAGCGCCCCTTGTTGGTCGAACCGAGAATGGTCCCCCCAAGGATCAGGATGCCGGAAGTGCTCGCCGGCGTCAGGACGTGGTAGCGAATCGGATCGATCAAACCTTCGAATCCGTCTCGGAAACCGATCATCTGGTATCCGAGCCAGTAGCTCGCCTTGGTTGCAGCCCGAATCACCGCGTTGAGCCCGGGGCAATCGCCTCCTGAGGTCAGGATGCCGATCCGCGGAAGATTGGGATCAAGTGCACCGTCGAGGGGAGTCGGTGTTTGGGGTGATCCGTTCGGCACGTGAAAACTCCTGGCGTCATCAACTGGGGTGGGGCATCGTTCGCGGCGGCGTGGCCGAGTTGAAACCAGCGTGGAAACGGCAACGCCGCGGCAGTTCCAACGTCTCCGAGACTGTAGCGGCGCGGGGACTCGTCACCACCCCCGGTTAGCTCCGCCACAACATGCTAGCAACGGTTCCATCTTGACGCTGCCCGTCGATCAACAGTACCCACCGATTTCATGAAGGCGGAGGAGCCAATCGTCGTCAGCCGGCCGGATCGCTGGCTCAAACCGATGGACGCATCGATGAGCGATGCGGAGATCGCCTGGTTGCGCTCACGCGAGCCATTTGCCAGCATGAATCCAAGATCGTTTCCCCGGACCATGCCGCTCGAAGGCATCCTGCGGAACGATTGCCGGATTCGCCGCTGCGAACCGGGCGAGTTCATTGTGCGGCGTGGGGATTACGGGTGCAGCGCG
>JARFQX010000723.1 GCA_029287555.1 Rubripirellula sp.
GTGGCTGATGGAAACGACCATCGTTTCTTCGGTGATCAGGTCGGCAAGGTCGATGTTGCCGACTTCCTCCAAACTGATTTCGGTGCGTCTCGCATCACCGAATCGCCGCTTGATTTCCTCAAGGTCCTCTTTAATGATCCCGTAGATCCGTGCTTGATCACCCAGGATGTCGAGGTAATCGGCGATTTCAGCGAGCAATGCGGCGTGCTCACCGGCCAACTTCTCCTGTTCGAGCCCGACCAGCTGGCTGAGCCTCATCTTGAGAATTTCGTCGGTCTGAACACTGGTCAGCGTGTACGTGTCTGCTTCGCCCCGTTCCAGGACAAAGCCCGCGTAACCCTCGTCACCGAGGGCGCGATTCATCATTGACGCGGGGCACTCGATCCCCATCAACCGCTGTTTGGCTTCCACAGACGTTCGACTCTCGCGAATCGTTCGAATGATCTGGTCGATGTCGGCCAGCGCCAACAGCAGGCCTTCTACCGTATGCTTGCGACGGCGCGCCTTATTGAGCAAGAACTGGGTTCGCCGGCGGATGACCGTGACGCGGTGGCGGATGAACTCCGTCAGCATTTCCTTCAGCGTCAACTCGCGGGGTTTGCCGTCGACCAACGCCAGAAAGATGATCGAGAATGTCGTTTGCAGCGGAGAAAACTGGTAGAGCTGATTCAGGATGATATCGGGATCTTCGGAGCGTTTGAGCTCGATAACGATTCGAACCGGTTCCTTCAGGTCACTTTCGTCGCGGATTCCCGAGATGCCCTTGATGCGGTCGGAGTTGACCAATTCGGCAATCTTCTTGACCACCCCGTCGCGAGTTTGCTGGTAGGGGATTTCCGATACCAGGATCCGCGAGCGATTGCCGGGCATATCCTCGGTCGAACACTTGGCCCGTACGACGATCGTGCTGCGACCGGTCAGATACCCGCGGCGGATCCCTGCCCGTCCGCAAATGATACCCCCGGTCGGAAAGTCCGGGCCGGGCACAATGTCAAAGAGTTCTTCATTGGTCGTCTCCGGTACATCGACCAGCTTGATCACCGCATCGCAAATCTCGGTCGGGTTGTGTGGTGGGATGCTGGTTGCCATGCCGACGGCAATGCCGCCCGAACCATTGATCAGCAAGTTGGGGAACTTACTCGGCAAGACTGTCGGTTCTGTCCGCGCTTCGTCGTAGGTCGGTATGTAATCGACCGTATCGAGCTTGATGTCATCCAGCATCGACGAGGACACGGCGCTGAGCCGCGCCTCGGTGTATCGCATCGCCGCTGGCGGCAGCCCGGCGACACTGCCAAAGTTCCCTTGCTTGTCGATCAGCAGCCGGCGCATGTTCCACTCCTGCGCCATTCGCACGAGCGTTGGGTAAATCACGCTCTCGCCGTGCGGGTGGTAGTTGCCCGACGTATCACCGGAAATTTTCGCGCACTTGACACGCTTACTTCCGGGGCCAAGATTCAGATCGTTCATCGCGACCAGGATCCGTCGTTGGCTTGGCTTCAAGCCGTCGCGGACGTCGGGTAAGGCACGGCTGACAATTACGCTCATCGCGTAGGTCAGATAACTGTCGCGGAGTTCATCCTCGATCGGCAGATCAATGAATTGAGTCCCACCATCATCTCCATTTCCGCCCCCGCTCTCGGGATTGGTGCCTTCCTCTTCGCCGCCTTCGTTGTTGTCGTTGTCGTCTGCCAACGTCGTGTCCTAGATGAAATTTTTCTCGTAGATAAGACGCTCAGATTCTATCCAATGATGCGTTTCTTCACAACGACCCAGCGGCTCAGATCGGTCGTCGCAAAGCCTTTACTGGCAAATACTTGCGATGACACTTGGGGCGTGACTTGGGGGCCGTCATGATCACCGTCGAAAGCATCCAAATCGGACGCGTGCGGACCGAGGGGGACCCCTCCGTTCGAGACCTCACACGGCGGGTTTGGACCACCGGTTTCTACAAGTTGCCGGTCGAGGGCGAAGTCGACGTGGGGCCGCTCGGGCTGGTAGGCGATGAGGTTGCCGACACCCGTCACCACGGCGGACCCGATAAGGCGCTGCTCTGTTACGCGGCGAGCCATTATCCGCTTTGGAATGACGAATATCCTGAATTGCCCTCGGCGTCAGCGGGATTCTCTGCCGGTGGATTGGGCGAGAATCTGACGGTCGCCGGAGCGGATGAATCGGGCGTGTGTATCGGCGACCTGTTCCGCCTGGGCAGTTGCCAATTGCAAATCAGCCAACCGCGGCAACCGTGTTGGAAGATCTCCCGGCGATGGGCAATCAAGACGTTCACCAAGCGGGTCACCCAATCTGGACGAACAGGTTGGTACTTCCGGGTCACCGCCGCGGGACGAATTGCCAGCGGGCAGCAACTCGAGCTCATCGACCGCCCTCATCCGAACTGGTCCGTCGCCCGCGCCAACGACGTGATGTTCGGTCGCGAGGTCGATCGGCTGGCGGTGTTCGAACTGATGCAGTTGAGTCCTTTGGCCGAGTCCTGGAAACGCGATTTGGCCTGAAACCATCCAGACCGGCAGACATTGGGCATCGCTTTCCGCTCGGAAGCTGTGAATTTATCTATCGTCGCCGATCACTCCGTGATCGTAGCGTTGCCAACGCAGCATTCGGCGGAGCCAGTGGCGACGATGGGGCCGCAACAGCTCAGTACTTTTCAGCCTCTGCAACGAATTCACAGCCTCTCCGCAAAATCAGGTAAACCGCGACTTTTTGCTGAGCAAAGTACGACACTCATTTTCCGCGCGATGCTAAGCTAATTCGGCCAACGATCGCCACCGGCGCGTGGACCCCCGTCACCAGCGTTTGGAGCCCCGTCACCGGCGTTTGGAGCCCCGTCACCGGCGTTTGGAGCCCCGTCACCGGCGTTTGGAGCC
>JARFQX010000721.1 GCA_029287555.1 Rubripirellula sp.
GAAATCGCCTGTGCTGACTTTATGCGAGGATCCCAAACGAGCGCCAGCAAGCTGCTTGAAGAATGCCGAGACTCTCAAATCTATACCGCCTATGCCCATTGGGTCATTGGCTTCGACTTGCTCGGCAAAGGCGATCGACTCGGAGCAGAGAAGCACTTCGCGGCGATTGAAAAAACAGGTGACTTTGAGCACGGGATCTATTGGTGGGGGAGGGCCTTTCATGCCCGCGTCGAAAGCGACCCCAATTGGCTTCCCTGGCTAGAGAACGCATCGCACCATTAGCCATTCGATGCTTTAATGCTGCCGCTTGGCTGATAAGACTCTCAGCGTCATCGGTCTGTCCACGAAATAGGTCATCCAGCAGTTTTCCACCGAGGTCCTCGATCTCATCTTGCTGCTGAACAAGTGCAAACTTTCGCTGTACTTGATGGTGCCACCAAGAACTGCCGACGACGACGAGCAATACGAATGCTGCAAACGCGGTAGCGACCGGGTTTCGCCTCATCAGCTTTGCCATCTGTCCCGCTGGCCCAATCCGCCGCGCGCTTATCGCATGACGACTGACGAACTTGCGAAGGTCATTGGCCAGTTGTCCAGCCGTTTGATACCTGCGATCCGGATCTTTGTCGATTGCTTTCATGCAAATCGTGTCGAGATCGATTGGCACTTTTCGGTGGAGTTTCCGAGGTGCAACCGCGTCTTTATGAAGTATCTGGCTAAGGACTTGGTCTCGCGTCTTTCCTGGGAATGGCGGCTGCAGTGTGAGCAATTCGTACAACGTTGCCCCGAGCGAATAGATGTCGGTGCGGTGGTCGATCGTGACTCGGCCGGCAGTGATCTGTTCGGGCGACATATACAGTGGCGAGCCGACAAATTCGCCGCTCATCGTCATGCCGGGTTGTTCCAGCATCCGGGCCAACCCGAAGTCATTGAGGCTGAGTCGTCCGTCTGGTGCAAGCAGGAGATTGGACGGTTTGATATCGCGATGGATGACCCCGTGCTCGTGCGCATGGTCCAGGGCGTCCGCGACTTCGGCAATCATCGTCGCTACATGGTCAAAATACCTAGATCCCTGAGCGACGGTTGAACTCGACGAAACCGATAACGCGTCAATGCGGGCCGGCGAGGGTCCGGTTGCATCGTAAAGCGCTGTCTTCCGCAGCCAACCCGGTACATCGACGTCCGGTTCGCTCGTGTCCGATTTCTCCGTTGTTTCGTGTTTCAAATCCTTGATTACTGCATCAAGCGATGGTCCGTCAATAAATTCCATCGCGTAGTAGTGAATTCCCTTGTCCTCTCCAGTCGTATAAATCGGCACAATGTTCGTGTGGTGCAACTTGCCTGCCGCTTCCGCCTCACGCCGAAACCGCAAGATCGCCTTGCTGCTCAGCCCAAGACCACTGGATAGTACTTTCAACGCGACCCTGCGCTTCAGTGACTTCTGGCGAGCCTCATATACCACTCCCATTCCGCCGCGACCAAGTTCACGAATGATTTCAAAGTCGCCGATTGTCTGATGAATGGGCCGTTCAGCCGACGCTTCTTCGATCGCCATTGCTTCGGTGTCGAATAAACTGTCCGGCCGATCGTGCGCAGCCAGCAACCTTTCCACACGCTCACGTTGCTCCGGTGATTCGCATGCATCTGTCAGCAGCGTTTCTCGGTCAGTGCGACCAAGCTGAATCGCTTCGTTAAATATCTGCTCATCACTCATCGGTTTTACTTCAGACAATTCCAGTGCTTCGACGTTGCAACAGTGTTACCTCGGGTCGTGATTCGACCGCAGCTGAACGCCCTCTTCTGAGTAGTGCCTCTCGAGGATTGACTTTGAAAACTGATAATGCCACATCCAGAATTGCTTTGTTTCAACGCACCGTCGGAAATATTTGGAGGCACGTTTATCACCTCGAGCGCGCAGGGAGATTCCACACAAGTAGTTGGCATAACATTCGCCGAACAACGATCCGTTCATCGAGTGAATAAACGCGTCTTCGTCATATCCGGGTTCGCCAGCGAGGTAGCGAAGTCGCTTCTCCAACACCCAGAACGGAGGGTCGAAGAAATCGTCTGTGGCTCGTAGCTCGTTCAGGTAGTCCTGGCTCTGACGCCGACATTCGTCAAGCGAATCTTTGCTACCGATATTGAGAAGTATTTCTAAGGATGCAACGCGAACAATCCACGCATCGAGAAAATGGATTTCAATAAATATTTGCCGCGCTCCTTCAGTTTCGCCCAGCAGCGCGAATGCCGTACCCTCACCAACCGACTGAAACGGTTTCTCTCGAGGTTCAGCCGTTGCGTTGTCGAGCAAGAATTGTTCATCTTTTGGCAGCATGAATGCGGCGCGATTCGCGCACCACCAGTCATTTCTTGTTTGGCGATACACGGCCTCAGCCCGAGGATGATCCACTAACTCATAGTAGCCGGCACGAAAGTCGACTGCCCATCCGTTTGGGTAATCATCCAGCCGAGTCGCGATTATATTCGCCTCGTTGATCAGTTCGTTGGGATCGTAGTGATTTGAAGCGAACAGATAGGCGATCGCACGACAATCGAGCGCGACAAATAAAGCGAACGGGTTGTCGGCAAGCTCGTCCTCACACTGACGAATTGTCTCGAGCGCTTCGATGGCAACTCCTTCATCTCCCGTGTCGGCTGCTTCATGGACGAGCGCCATGGCGAGCATCGTC
>JARFQX010000753.1 GCA_029287555.1 Rubripirellula sp.
CAAATCGTTCGCCCGTCCTTGCGACGTCCCGCGCCCTATCCCCGCGCCCGAGCCGGGGGCGCTTTTTCTTTGCTTGCTACCAAGACTACGCTATAGGCATCGAATCATTCGTGTTTGACCTCTCCCTCGCGAAACAACCCGCCGATGGTCGCCAGGTTCAAGACGTTCGCCGCCGCTGCCGTCCGCTGGAGTTGGTTCGGGCTGCTGGTGCTGCTGGCTTTTGCCTATCTGGTCGCCGGACTCTCCGATCCACCGCGCCGCCAAGCCCGAACGTCGGATGCGGCCGCGGTCTCGTCGGTCGCCGAATTTGGGGACGCCGATTCCGGGGACGCCGATTCGCTGCGCAAGACGATCAAGCAGGTCGACGAGCGTTGGTCGCAAACGCTTGACGCGAACGGATTGCAGGCTGCCGAGCCCGCCGACTGGTTGACGGTCTGCCGCCGCATGTCGCTGGCGCTGGTGGGCAATGGTTTGTCCCTGGAAGAGATTCGCCAACTTGAACGACTACCCGAGGCCGAGCGTGAACCGGCCCATTTGCGGAATCTGCTGAGCGACTCTCGCTTTCACCACTATTGGGCGGAACGGTGGACGCGTTATCTCGTCGGCACCGATGGCGGCGAGTTCATTGTCTACCGCCGCCGTCGATTTCGAATTTGGTTGAGTGAGGTGTTGGCAGCCAACCGGCCTTACGACCAGATCGTGCAAGACTTGATCACGGCCGAGGGATTATGGACGGACAAGCCGGAAGTGAATTTCTTGACCGCCACCTTCGACAGTAACGATGGAAAGGCAGACCCCGTCCGTTTGGCCGCCCGGACTTCGCGAGCCTTCTTGGGGCTCAGGATCGACTGCCTGCAGTGTCACAACGACTTTCTTGGCAACGTCAACCTTGGCGACGCCGACGACTTGCGCGAGGGACAGCAATCCGATTTTCATCAACTTGCGGCGTTCTACACCAGTGCAAAGACCAACGGCTTGCAAGGAGTCAAGACTGGCGAAGTCGAATACAACTACAAATATCTCGATGCGGATGAAGAAGTGGCAGTTGAACCGGGCGTACCGTTCCGTGCCGATTTGCTGCCCGGCGAAGGGGACCCGAGACAGCGATTGGCCGCCTGGGTGACGCACCCCGAGAATCATCAGGCAGCCCGAGCGGCGGTCAGTCACGTCTGGGCGTTGATGTTTGGCAAGCCGATCGGTGAATCGGTTGACAACTTGCCGCTTGACGAACCGATTCACCCCATGTTGACGATTCTTGCGGAGGACTTTGTCGACAATGGCTTCGATCTGCGCCGCTTGATTTCGGTGATCGCCGGTTCCGCGCCGTTTCGAGTCGACAGTCGCTCCGATTTCGAAATCACTCCCCGGCACGAGCAGCACTTCGCCGTCTTCCCGCTTGTTCGTTTACGTCCCGAACAGGTTGCCGGATCGATCATCCAGGCGTCTCGAATCAAGAAGACGGATCGAGAATCGTCGGTCTTCCTGCAACTGCAAACGCTGGCGGGCACCAACGACTTTGTGAAGCAGTACGGCGACATGGGCGAGGATGAATTCACGACCGACAGCGTCACCATCACGCAACGTTTGCTGATGATGAATGGGAAGCTGACCCGCGAGATTGTCGACTCCAATCCTGTGCTCAACGCTTCGGCGCACATCGAGATGTTCGCCGAGGATGACTCGGCCGCGATCGAAACCGCTTACCTCTGCGCACTGAATCGGTATCCGAGTGAAGCGGAAACTTGCCACTTCATTGAACGGCTTTCCGATTCGACGAACCGAGGTGAAGCGATCGAGGATTTGATCTGGGTGCTGCTCAATAGTAGCGAATTGGCTTGGAATCACTGACGAAATGAACAGTTTGAACTCAAAACGTCTCCGTAATCGTCTCTGCGACACGGGTGCTCACTTGTCACGCAGGACGTTGCTCGGCGCCGGCGGTGCGGGGTTGTTGATGTCGTCGATCGCGAGGCGATTAGCGCTCGCCGACGAACTTGGGCAGACGGACCCCGCCAAGCCCAAGAACGTGATCCTACTGTGGCTCGAAGGCGGTCCCAGCCAACTGGAGACGTTCGATCCGCATCCCGGCGGAAAGTATGGCGGGGATGTGAAAGCGATCGAAACGTCGGTCAAGGGACTGCAGACCGCCGACTTGCTGCCGCGAACTGCCGAGATGATGTACCTGACCTCGTTGGTTCGCAGCGTCACCAGCAAGGAGGGTGACCACGAACGCGCCATTTACAACATCAAGTCCGGTTACCGTCCCGATCCGACCTTAACCCATCCGTCGATCGGCGCGATCCTCTGCCATGCGGATCAGGACGGCGCCGACATTCCGCGTCACATTTCGATCGTTCCCAACAACTCGCCGGGAAGGGGAGGGTTTCTAGGGGCGAAGTACGATGCCTTCAAGATCAATGACCCGGCGGGCCCGGTGCCCGACGTTCGCCGTCCGGTGCCGGAGGATCGCTACTCGCGCCGCATTGACGACCTTTACTCCGTCGTGGAAAAGGAGTTTCGTCGCGGACGTTTGCAAGACCTCGAGCAGAATCGCACCCTGCACCTGACGGCAACCGATTCGGCGTTGACGATGATGTCGAGCGATCAACTGGATGCGTTCGATGTTTCGGGCGAGTCGCAAGAAGTCCTCGAATCGTTTGGCGACAGTGCTTTTGGTCGCGGCTGCCTGGCAGCGGCGCGATTGATCGGAGCTGGAGCTCGATGCGTTGAAGTCACGCTGGGAGGCTGGGACTCGCACATCACCAACCACACCCTCCAGTCGTCGGCTTGCGAAACGCTTGATCCGGCCCTCGCGTCACTGCTGAAGATACTCGAGCAGCGTGACTTGCTCGATTCGACGCTACTGGTTTGCGGCGGCGAATTCGGACGAACACCGACAATCAATCCGGCGGAGGGACGCGACCATTGGCCCCACGGATTTTCCACGCTGCTGGCCGGGTGCGGGATCCGTCGGGGCGCCGTTCATGGCCAGACCGCTGCCGAACCGAAGCTTGATCCCGACAAACCGCTGCAAGACTTGGTTGACCCGGTCACCGTCGCGGATCTGCACGCAACCATTCTCACCGCCTTGGGCATCGATCACGATCACGAATACCAGACGCCGATCGGCCGCCCCATCAAACGAAGTGAAGGCACACCCATCGAGCAAATCATGACTTAGCTCGACTGGGATGCTCCCGTTTCGAATCGGCTCGGGGGCGGGCTGTGCACCGAGTTGACCAGCGGTAACGATAAGGGAATTGGTTTCCGCCGCTTCGCCAGTGAACCGCCATGAGTCGTCTGCAGCACTACGTTGCCTCCTCTTCGCTTCCCGTCTCGGTCGAGGAAGCGTTTGCTTACCACGATCGCCCCGGCGCGCTCGAGCGTCTGATTCCGCCCTGGGAGTCGGTCGAGATTGAGCATTCCGATGGCAGTTTGACGAAGGGAAGTCGGGTGGTGATGAAGACCAAGGTGTTCGGTGTCCCGGTGCGTTGGGTCGCCGAACATACTCACTACGAACCGCCTGATCTGTTTTGCGACACGCAACTTTCCGGTCCATTCGCCGTTTGGAATCATCGACATGAGTTCAAGGCAAGCGGTCGATACTGCGAACTCAACGATCGGATTGAATACCAGATTCCGCTGGGCGGGGTTGGACGGCTTTTCGGCGCGGGCAAGGTTCGGTCCACACTCGAATCGATGTTTGCCTTCCGCCATCGGATCACGCGGGACGATCTTACTTTGATGGCGGACCATCCGATTCAACCGATGGTGATTGCAGTCTCGGGAAGCAGCGGACTTGTGGGAAGCCATTTGAAGTCGATGCTGACTCTGCTCGGTCACGATGTCCGGCCGATTGTGCGGTCGGACAGCCGGGAACCGCGGGAGATCGCGGCGTGGGAAAGCGAAGCGGAAGCGGCAAAGTTCTCGGACGTCGATGCCGTCGTTCACTTGGCCGGCAAGTCGATCGCCGATTCCAGATGGACCGAATCGATCAAGCGAGAGATCCGCGACAGCCGAGTGACCAAGACGCGTCAGTTGTGCGAGTCGCTGGCGAAGTTGTCGAAGAAACCGAGGGTTTTGGTCTGCGCATCGGCCACCGGAATCTACGGTGATCGTGGCGACGAGGAGTTGGACGAGTCCTCATCGACGGGCAATGGCTATCTCGCCGACGTCGCCCGCGAGTGGGAGGAGGCTTGCCGCCCGGCGAGCGAAGCTGGGATTCGTGTCGTCCACGCTCGGTTCGGCATCGTGATTTCGCCCCAGGGCGGAGCCCTTCAAAAAATGCTCCTGCCAGCCAAATTCGCCGGCGGCGCACTGGGCAGCGGCAAGCAGTGGTGGAGCTGGATCGCAATTGATGACGTGATCGGGGCGATCTATCACGCCATTGCCGACGACGGGCTGGCGGGACCTGTCAACTTTGTCTCACCACAACCGCTAACCAACGGCGATTTTGCTCGAACGTTAGCGACGGTGATCGGCCGTCCCGCAATCTTTCCGGCACCCGCGGCCGCGTTGCGGTTGGCGCTGGGCGAAATGGCGGACGAGATGTTGCTGGCCAGTGCACGTGTGATCCCACGACGCTTGGAACAATCGGGGTACCGATTTCGCTTTACCGAACTCGAAGACTGCTTGCGCTATTCACTCGGCAAAGCACGACTGGAATCTGCCGAATGAACGCGTCGCTCGTCTTCACGCTGAATCTGATCGCGACCTGGTACATGGTCGGTTTGATCTGGATGGTCCAGGTGGTTCATTACAAGATGTTTGACCGGGTGGGGACCGAGGAGTTCGTTCAGTATGAAGCGGATCACAACCGTTTGATCACGCCAATTGTCGGCATTCCGATGTTGCTGGAATTGGCGACGGCCGCGGCGCTGCTGTACTCGGCTCCGAGCACC
>JARFQX010000770.1 GCA_029287555.1 Rubripirellula sp.
CCGAGTTCTTCCGTTGGGCAGCGGTTCGATCCGAAACTCGCCCCGCTCGCTGACAAAACCGGTATCCAGATGCGGCGGGTGCAAGCCGGCAAACGGTGTCCACTCCTTCATCGGTGACGGCTGACTGGTGACGTCGAAGGCAAGGCGATGGGGCGGATCCCAAGTCGTGATTGGCTCGACAAAAGTTCCGGCGGTGAACTCACAATGACGCGTCGCCCCGACGCCGCTACCAACGATCCTCGCCCGCAGCGGCGCGGCGATTCCTAGTCGGAAGTACCAGTCCATCGCTTCTTCGATGTCGGGAAAAGCGATCACCTGATGCCACACCACTTGAGGCGGTGCATCGATCTCGACCACGGTGGTGACGCGGTGCAGCGGCGAAGGGCCATCCAACGATTCCAGCATCAAGCACATCGGCAAGAACAGGATTGTGCCGATCATCCCTCGGCGTTCGTTCATGCCGGGCCGAAGACCAGCCGTCGCGATGGCACTGCCGACCAGACCTCCCAGCACACTGAGCACACCCAGCAGCGGATACGCCATCAGCAGACAGATCGCCCCATCCAATCCGATCGCCAGCATCACCCCAAAAGAGATGACATTCATCGCGATCACCAACCCGATCGTGGCGAAGATCGATTTTCGTGCGCCGTGGTTGTAGACGAATCCCGTACAGGCCCCGGCAATCACCGGCGCCGAGAAGAACAAAATGAACCCATACAATTCCATCACCCAAACGCTGATGGCGCCGACGACGACTTGCGTCACACATCCGACAACCAGCGATGCCAGCACCGCCCCCTTGCTCGAAAGGCCGGACGCCGGGCGTCTCGTATCGTCCGAAACCGACGGTGTGGTTGCCGGTGGACCGAATGCGGCGGCCAGTTCACGGCGGCGGCGATCCTGCTCAGCCAGTTGCTGTGGAGACGGCCGCAGCAACCCGGTGGGAAGCGACGCCAGCAGTGCCATCATCACGAGATTCACTAGCGGGATCAGCATCAACAGACCGACCCACGGAGAGATGCCGATGTCGGCGGCCCGGCGCACGCTCATCGCGACGGCGATCCACACGAACGGAATCGTGAACAGCAACCACAGCAAACCCGCCGCGGGCGCATCGACCAGAAAGGGAGCCTTGCTGCTCAGCCAGGGATTGACGAAATCCAAAGGTGAAAAGAACTGGTCGGTCAAAGCGTAGACGGCTAACGCCTCGACCGTGTATTTGACAAGCGCCAATCCGAATCCAACCACCGCATAAGGCAGCTGACCGACAGGAGTCGACAACAAGAACCACGAGCGTGGCGTGCCCAAGATCGCGGTCGATTCACCTTTGGTCATATGCCGAATCCTGCCAAACCGGTGTGAAAACAGTGTGAAAACGGTGTGCTCCGTCCAACGGATCCCTTGTCAGACTCGGACAAAGAACGTCGTGTGTTGCATGGTGGCCATTTCATTGATCGAGCGTCCGTTCCGCGGACCGTAGTAACCACCAAGCCTATCAAGGCTCAAGCGGTATCGACCTCCTCGGGCAGACCATCGTGTACGGCTAGCTGCCCCCGAGTGCCTTGTCGTCCTTGGCGATCCATGCGATGGTGAAGCCAGATCACCGAGCTGCGGCCCGTCGCAGCCGATCCATGATCGCACGCCCCAACCCGACTTCAGGAACGGGCCGCGCGACGATGCCGTCAAGGTTTGCGGCGTCCAGTCGACGCAAGGCCGCAAACAGATTCGAAGCGGCCTCGCGCATCGAACCGCTCGGCGAAAGAACCTCGATTGCCGCGAATCGCTCGCCGTCGTCGGCGGGCTGAAAGGTCAATAAGCCGTATCGTTTGCTCGGTGGCAGCGTAAGCCGTTGGTCCGAGACGACCAAGGGTGTCGAGGGAGCGTAATGCCGGGAAAGCTGTCCCGGAGACACCGGTTGCACATCGTCGGTCGGGGCAATCGAAACGGGGCCAACGACCCGCTCGATTTCTTCGAGTGTCACGCCCCCCGGTCTGAGCAGCATCGGCTGTGGTTCGACGAAGGAAACCACCGTCGACTCGACACCGATGTCGCAGGGCCCCGCGTCAAGAACGATCTCCAGCTGATCTCCAAACTGTTCGCGAACGTGATCCGCAGTGGTTGGACTGACACAACCAAAACGATTTGCACTCGGGGCAGCGATCGGTACGCCGGCCGCCTCGATCAAGGCTCGCGCCACGTCGTGGGCGGGGCAGCGGACCGCCACCTGAGCAAGGCCGGCGGTGACGATGTCGGGCACCACCGGCCGTTTGGGCAATACAAGCGATAGGGGACCAGGCCAGAATCGTCGGATCAACTCTCGCGCCGGTGAGGGAACGGCGATGACCAATTGGGATAGGCCTTCGGACGACGCAATGTGAACGATGAGCGGATCGAAGCGAGGTCGCCCCTTGATCTCAAAAATCCCAGCGACCGCGGCGGCATCGAGCGCGTTAGCTCCCAGGCCATAGACGGTTTCGGTGGGGAAGCTAACCAGCCCACCCTCGCGGATCGTCTGGGCCGCACGCTGAAAAAGGGAGTCGGGAATCAAGATGCGGACCTGGACGACAAGCGGGAACGCGAAAGCCCATCGATGGGGTCGAAAAGTCTAGCCGGATTTCGCGGGCACGTCATGTACGCACGACGACGCGTCTGTGCCAATTCGACGCATCCGGAGCGATTTCGGGCACGAAAGTGAGAATGGTTTACTCGGAGTCGCTGTGGAAAAAATCGGCGTCTCGTAGTATGAAAGCAGTGTGCTTCGGGCGTTGTTGAAAAAAGTAACACTCAAGGCCTTGCCGGTGCGGCTCATGCGGTAAGGCGGCCCGTCGTCGTTTGAATTCACGGACTCGACATGAATACGACCCCGGCTCGCATCCTCTTTCTGTTCCCAGTCCTGCTTCTGTGCGCCTTCGCGTTGGATCAGACCGCGCGGTGCGAATCACCCGGCGGAGCGGAACTCGACGAGGGCGGTTTGGTCGCACTGCAACCGCCCTCGCCAGGGGAAGACGCGGAGGTTCCCAGCCTCGGCGACGAGCCCGCCTCGGAACCGGTTCCCCCTTTCGAGGACGTGCCAGCACTCGGTAGCGACGATGGCGGAACGCCCGGCGGAGGATTTGACGACGTGCCGTTGCCCGATGACCTGATGCTTCCGGAAGTGGCCGGAGGGGAGGACCAGGGATCTTCAACTCTCGGCGGGGGTGAACTGGGGGTCGCTGAAGAAACTCCTTCCGATCTGATCGAACTACCGCTGTTCGGAGCCATTCGGGCAACTGACATGGGCTTGCCCCTGTTCACCTTCGTCGTTGGACTGATTGACGGGTTCAATCCGTGTGCGATGTGGATTCTGGTGTTTCTGCTCTCGGTGCTGGTCAATATCAAGGACCGACGCAAGATCATCTTGATCGCGGGAACGTTCGTCGTGGTCAGCGGCTTGGCGTACTTCGCATTCATGGCGGCCTGGTTGAATCTTTTCATGCTGATCGGCCTTGCCCGCCCCGCGCAGGTAATCCTGGGCGTTTTTGCGTTGCTGATTGGCGGGATCAATATCAAAGACTTCTTCGCTTTCAAGAAAGGTGTGTCCCTGTCGATTCCCGAGTCGAGTAAGCCGGGCCTCTATAAAAGAGTTCGCGAAATCGTCTCCGCCAAGTACCTGACCGCGGCCTTGACCAGCGTGATCGTGCTGGCGGTGATCGTGAACATGGTGGAACTCTTGTGCACCGCCGGCTTACCTGCTCTGTACACCCAAATCTTGACCATGCAAGAGCTTCCGGCCTGGAAGAACTACCTGTACCTTGCGCTCTACATTCTCGCTTACATGCTTGACGATGCGTTGCTGCTTACCATCGTGGTGATCACGCTCTCGCATCGAAAACTCCAAGAGAAAGAGGGTCGGTGGCTGAAGCTGATCAGTGGAGTCGTGATTTTTGCCCTTGGGATGGTCATGATCTTCAAACCGGAATGGCTACAATTGAGTCACGGATCTTAGACTCAATTTGGTTTTGACGGCGGGCATTTACTTCTGCGAGCGGTTTCTCCGTACATTTCTGAGCTTGAAAGAAGGACGAAAAATGCGCGCGTTTCGATTGCTTGGCCGGTCCCTGGCGTTCGTTGGTCTCGTCACCGGGCCGTTGGCTGCCACGTTGGGACAGGAGCGACCCGGCGGCCGACTACCCGCCGCGGACGACGTGCAGATCGCGACGCGGTGGGTCGATCTGACGCATCCCTTCGACAAAACAACGATTTACTGGCCGACCGAGGACGGTTTCCAGTTGTCAGTCGAGAACTTCGGCATGACGGCCAAGGGCTACTTTTATGCCTCGAACCGGTTTACGTCCGCCGAACATGGCGGAACGCATCTCGATGCTCCGATTCATTTCGCCAAGGGAGGCAAGACGGTCGATCAGATATCGCTCGACCGCTTCATCGGCAAAGCCGCCGTGATCGATGTCTCTGATGCCTGTGCACAGGATGCTGATTACGAAGTGAGTATCGAGGATTTGCGCGCCTGGGAAGTCAAGAACCGCCGTCAGCTTGTCGATGTGATTGTCCTGATTCACACCGGATTTGGTAGCCGTTGGCCCGATCGCAAGCGTTACTTGGGCACCGATCGTTTGGGGCCGGAGGCAGTTGCCGAACTGCACTTTCCCGGTCTGTCGCCAGACGCAGCAACCTGGCTGACCGAGCACCGAGCGATCAAAGCAATCGGGATCGACACCGCGAGTATCGACCACGGTCAATCGAAGCGATTTCAAAGTCATGTCACCTTGTTCGCAAGCAACGTTCCGGCGTTTGAGAACGTGGCGAATGTTCATCTGCTTCCGCCATTCGGCGCGACGGTCATTGCCCTGCCAATGAAGATCGCTGGGGGAACCGGGGGACCGCTTCGCGTTGTCGCCTCGATTCCCGCGACGGACGACGCAGTGGGAAGCGAAGGCAGGGCGGAAGAAGGAATACGCAGAGGCGGTGAGACGCGATGACGCAGAGGATGCTCTGTCGCCGTGGCGTCTCCATACCTCTGCGTCTTTTTTCTTCTGGCCTACCTCGCACCGGTCAGCCGTCTGGCTTTTGATCGACCACCATTCCAGACGTCGTATTGAGGGTCTGCGTAGGTCGAGAAGAATTGATCGAGTTGTTCCGACAGTTTCTTTCTTGTGGCTTCCGTGCCGGGCTGGCCAAATAGGTTGAACCGCTCGCGGGGATCGGCCTGCATGTCGTAGAGTTCGTAGGGACCATCCGGAAAGCGGGCAACGTACTTCCAACGATTGGTGCGAATCGCGCGGCACGTTTCCATCTCGTAGTAAACGGTATCGTCCCACGGCACGGTTTGCCCGCGAAGCATTGGCGAAAAATCGCGTCCCGGCGATCGGGGTGTCGCGGCCATCCGATCGGACAGGTCCAGGTATCCGAGCACGGTCGGCAGGAAGTCGTAATTACTCACCAAATGATTGTTGGTGGTCCCCGCGGGAATCCGCCCTGGTTGCCGAAACAGGAGTGGAATCTGCATCATCAATTCGTGGGCACCGATCGGTCGCGTGTGATCACCCATACCCCACAGCCCATTCTGGCCTCCCATCCAACCTTGATCGGCCGCGTAGACGACAAGCGTCTTTTCATCGAGGCCCAAACGCTGCAAAGCCCTCAAAATTTCACCGACGCCGTCGTCAACGCCGCTCGTCTCCGCGGCAACTCGTTCCATCGCCACCTGCTGGTTGTGAAAAGCCTTGTTGTGATGCTGCCAAGGATGCATGGCGTCCACAGGAAAACTGTCGAAGTGATGGTCTCGATACACTTCCGCGTGACGATTCCGGGGGCGGTTGAGCATCAATCGTCCAAGCGAGTAGGGGCCGTTGTAGGCGAGATAAAGAAAGAACGGGCGATCACGATTTCGTTCAATGAACTCAACTCCTTTGCGCGTCCACAGGTCGGTCGTGTAACCTTCTTCGCGACGAACGACGCCGTCTTCAATGATGTCCTGATCGTAGAATTCTCGCGTCGATCCATCAGGCTTGGTGATCCAATAGCTGAAGCCTTCCGATGGAGTCAGGTTGGCTCCCAAATGCCACTTGCCGCTCAATCCGCAAACGTACCCTTCCCCCTCGAGGATCTCGCCGAGTGAGGTGAATTCATCGAGCGTGTTGTAGGCCCGCGGCCCCATCATGTATTGCGGGTCAAGAAAACTGTGCAATCCGTGCTGCGAAGGAATCAGCCCCGTCAGGAAAGTGGCTCGCGTCGGTGAGCAGACAGGATTGGAGCTCATCGCGCGCGTGAAACGCATGCCATCGCCGGCCAATCGATCGATATTCGGTGTGCGGATATCGGGATTTCCATAGCAACCGAGCGTCCACGCGCCCTGGTTGTCCGTCAGGATGAATACGACGTTTATCGGGCTGTCCGCTTTGGCATCGGTCGATTCCTCGCCCCTTGCACCGCTGGGCACTGCAATCGCGATGAACAAAACAAAGAAAGCGAAGATTCGAAAGCTTTGTGCGTCCATCGGGGAATCAACCTGCGAAGGGTAAACGTGCGTCTCTAGACCGACCAGTAGGTGGAGGCGCGGGATGGGGTGTAGGCGATATCCAGGTGAGGCGTCGCGATTGGCTTCTCTCCATCGAACAGGCTGTCCACTCCGCCAATCACCATACCCGAGGTTAGCAGTGTCCGCTCGACCGGATAGGGTGCCTTGCCATGAAGAATCGTATCCTCGATGTGACGGACCAGCGGATTGAAGAAATCGGCAGTGGTCGAACCATGCCCCGGCATCGGCAGGTACATCTGGCAAGAGACCAGCGATCCGTCTCGCAACATGCCCGCATAATTGAAATCGCGAATCGCCGTCAGCAGAATCGTCGTTCGTAATCCATCACGATGTTCGACGAGGTAGCCGACCGTGTCGGGAGCATTGCGTTGAAGCCAATCGAGGGAGGGTACATCGGTTGGGAACCCACCCTCCACGGGAAGATTGTGACTGCGAGTGAGCGCCGAGACGATCAGTTTTCGAGTCGCTTCGCAATCATCCCCAGCCAGTCGTTTGAAGAGATTCTCACCGCGCAGCGCGTGGACCTGCTGGACTCCGACCTCCCCACCCGCACGGCGCTCCGACATGCATTGTGCCGTCTCCAAAGCGTGGATGTCATAACTGTCAACGCCACCGTAGGCGACGCAAACACTTTCCCGCAGCTGTGCATTGAAAGGCATGTCGATCGCTGGCATTCGTCGCGTCACCGGAAGTGACGAACCGGCCAGGAATGGAAAGCCCAGACGTCGCGAGTCCTCAACCATCTCGACGCACTGAGCCCAGTCCGTCGAAAGATGTTTGTCATTGAAGACCGGAACACTGCGTCCACTCGATTCAAAGACTCCTATGATCTTTTTGAACCACTCATAGCGTGGATAGAGCTTCTGCCCCTTGTCATTGTCGGGGTAGTTGCCGTGTTCCCCGATCAAGACGACACCGTCGACGGCAAGCTTTTCACCACCGAGCGTCAGAGCTTCCTCGATCGTCGGGTACAAGCTTAACCCATGCTGTTTCACGCGATCTCGCCCCAGATCATCATCGGGAAACTGGTCGATGTAGACCGAGGCAACTTCCAACCGTGAAGCCTGCCAATCGCCCTGCCACGAGTAGCCCATGGTGTGCCGATCGAGAAAGTGTTGTGCGTGCGAGTGTTTGCGCACGACGGTCCCAAGAAAAGCGATTCTTGGTCTTTCGCCGTCACCGGCGCCGCGATCGGCAGCCCCTTGCGCGACGGCGATCGGTCGGGGAAGGGCGACGCCGATCGCTCCGGCGGTAGCCAACGTGCGGAAGCCGGAAGCTGCCAAGAAATCTCGACGATTCAGTGCTCGCTGCGCAGTGTTCTGTTCGCTCATCGGGTTGCTCTTGGGGGAAGAAAACGACGATCTGCTTCGTCGTCGTTTGACGTCTTTGTAACACGGTCGTAGCCATCGCGGACGGAGTCGGTGAATCAACGGTTTTGGCGTTACCTGGCGAAACATCCGTTCGGCTCAAACCTGACACATTCATTCGGGGCCAGCGGTCGACTCGATCCGCTCCGCCTGCTATCCATCCCAGGACTTACCATCCCAGGCACGCATCCGTTTGATCAGTCGCACCAGACCCTCGCTGAAAGTCTGGAATAAGAGTTCGCCCTTCTCGGCCGTTGCCACGGCGGGACAGCCGATATGTCCAAGCTCCGAGCGGTCGGGCATCGTCCAGGCCCTGGAGGCCGGTCGAAACGGATCGCCAAAGGTGACCTCCGGAACTTGATGATGATCTTTTACCAAGTGCGGCGCAAGTTGAAGCACCATCGAGGTTTCCCATTCACACGCATGTCCCATCCCCTCTTGGTGCAAATCGGGGATCGTTTCCTTGGGATCGGCGAGTGTCCAATAGGTCGCGGCCAACAGCAGCAAGTCGTCGCGCCGGCGGTGCTGCTGACGTAACTCAAAGGTCGCTTGACGCGTCGGCACGTCGTTGCCGCCGTGTCCATTGATGACCAGGATGCGGCGAAACCCGTGAGTGATGACATTGTCCACCAGCCCGCTGAGCAGATCGAGCCAGACGCGCGGCTCGGCCGAAATCGTCCCAGGAAAATCCATGTGGTGGTGGGAATTCCCCAGCCACATCAAAGGAAGAAATAGAGCGTCGCCGTCACAGGCTTCCCCCGCACGACGAACGATCTCGCCCAACAACATGCTGTCCGTAAAGACCGGCATGTGGTGTCCGTGCTGCTCCAAGGCCGCCACCGGAATGACAACGGGCAGGTCACGCGAAATCGAGTCGACGTCAGGCCAGGTGAGGTTGGCGAGGTACATTGAGTGGCGAGTGGCGAGTGGCGAGAGGTGAGTGGTGAGTGGTGAGTGGTGAGTGGTGAGTGGTGAGTGGCGAGTGGTGAGTGGCGAGAGGCTGTCTCTTATACACATCTGACGCTGCCGACGATCCAACTCT
>JARFQX010000750.1 GCA_029287555.1 Rubripirellula sp.
ATCTCGATCAGGCAACGAGTACTCCCTGATATCGAATCCGAGCAGGCTATTCATTCGAGCCGCGGCAAGCTGTTCCTTTCCGCCGGATGATTCCCAGTTTCGAATGGCGGCGATCCGCTGTTGCAGTGCCTCCGCTTGGCTCGCCGGAATCCCCTGCAACTCAAAAGCATGGCGGTACCAACCGATTGATTCCCAGGAACGCATCATTGTCTGGAGTTGGCCGGCGATCCAAAGTGACTGCTCGGCATCGGCTGCACTGGCAAGACGAAATATTGAATCGAGCGTGGCTAGCGATTCTTGGACCTTGCCCGCTTTCTGCTCCTCACCAACTCGGATCAACGATGCCGTCATCTCACGGAGCGCTCGTCGATTGGTCGGGTCCCTCTTGAGCGTCTCTCCGAAAGCGCGGATGGCTTCGTCGTCTCGTTCCTCGTGACTACACCACAGTCCGATGGCGAGCCAGTATTCGGGATGTTCTTCGATTCCTTCGGGAAGGTCCTTCAACCAGGCCTCCAAACGCGATTCGTCGAGAGTCTCCGCGATCACGCGGCCGCGAAATGCCTCCACCGCTGGATGAGGATTTGGCAGAACAAGCTTGTCGAGTGTTTGCATCGCGGCTTTCGGGTCGTCATCAGCGACGAACTGATGACGTGCCCTGCCGAGTTGAAACAGACTCTCGGGGCCGTCTCCGACATCGGGCGGGTAAGCAACCAGTTGAAATGGGCCGGCGAGATCGACCAGGCTTAGCAACTCGCGCGGCGTGGCGTTTCCCGATCGCGCCAACGACAAGACATGCGCGCTGGCTTCAAAGCGTCGGCCTTCGGAGTTCAGTAGTTGGGCAATCATCCGCTCGATGCGTGGATCGCCGGGCGACATGTCAAGTGCACGTCGCAGGTCAGCTTCGGCCGCCCCGAGGTCACCGCCACGCAAGTGCCAATCGAAGGCGCGGATCAATTCGCCGGCGGGATCTCGGACGTCAAGTGAGGACAGCCGAACCGCAATCTCGGCGGCGCCGTTGAAGTTTCCACGCGCGGCAAGCGATTGGGCTTCTGCTCGTAGCTGTGCCGGCGAGTTGGATTCGACATTCGATCGAGATGCCGAAATCGATGGCGACTCGGGCTCCGGTTTAACGGCGTTCTGGCCGGAACAGCCGACAAGAGCCAAAACGAAGAGACCCATCGCCGACGCAACCCAACTCGATGGCGAGGTGAAAAGATAGAGGAAATGACCCGCGACTCTCATGGACCTCAAGATAGCAGATCGTGTCCGAATCGGTGACGGCCGGCAGGGCCTCTTGCCGCCTTGGAACTACCGGGTTGGTTCTTGCAACGAGGCAAAGAACCTTCCAAGGTTCGACCGGAAGGTCTGTGGCTGTTCCATCCAGGGAAAGTGGCCGCACTGATCAATGAGGACCAGTTTCGAAGTTGGTAGGCCCCGGTGCAGGGCCTGGGCCGAAGCGGGGCAACAGATGAAATCGTCCTTGCCCGAGATAATCAGGACGGGTGCTGAAAGTCGCTTTAACAACGGGCGGAGGTCGACGCGGTGACGTCGGCTCTCACGGACCGCGGCCAAGGCTGTTGCCGAAGGTGACATCGCGGCAAAGTCGGCGCGAAAAGCGTCCGCATTCCGGTGGTCGCGCCAGTAAAGCGGAAGCGTCGTCTGGAACATGCTGGCCATCTCGTCATCGGTGCGCGGATGGGATTGAAACGCGCGAGATGCCTCGCGGTACCAAGGTTGATTGGCCCGCGACGTCATCCGCTGCATCACTTCCTGTTCCGTTTGATCGTTCAGAACCGCCTGCGTGCTCAGCAATACCAGCCCGCTGACCCGGTCCGGATGCCTGGTGGCATAATGCAGAACTTGAATCCCGCCCGCGGAATGTCCCATCAGCCAGACCCGGTCTTGACGGAGAAACTCGCGCAACGATTCGAGATCGCTGTCAAGATGTTCCCAGGTGTAATGCTTGAGGGTTGCCGCACGCCCCGATCTTCCCGTGCCTCGAGAGTCGATGTAGACGACCGTGAAGTACTTTTCCAGCGATTGCAACGTACGGAAATATAGATCGGAGCTTTGCCCCCAAGCCGGCGTGGGCATCAGGCAGACCGGACCGTCGCCGGAAACTTTGTACCACAGCTTGATTTCATTCAACTCGACCGAGTGTTCACCAATGGCGAGTCGATCGTAGTCCGCGACCGATTGCGCGGAACCAGACACGGTCATCGTCAGCCACCACGCGAGCAGCCAAGATGACGTTACAAACTGTGACGTGACAAACCGTGACCTGAAAAACCATGCCCCGAAAAACCAAGGCCTCATGCACCGACCTCCTGTCGCCGGTCTCGAAGAGAGAAGCAACACAAGAAGAAAAGACGCCGCCAATCAACTCTTGGACAACAAGCAGCGTTGCAGAAAGATATCCGATGCACCGCGCAAATGCCAGTCAGCAGAGGGTGTCCGGGAATTCGAAGTAGTCCGAATCAAGCGATGCGCCGATCCGGCACCGAACAAGAATTCGACCCCGAGCAAGAACCTTTGCCGGATCGGAATCGCTGCACTCCTTGATCCGTCTACGACGGCACATGAGTCGCCCAGAAAGGTCGTTAGCACGACTCCGGAATCGACGACCAACTGTCCAGTCGCGGAGAGATTCCGCGGTGCGGGCTTCACGTTCGGATTCTACGGCGACGGATCGTAACGCCCGATTCCTCTTCCGACTGCACCATCGATGGGATGTCTCTAGAATGCGGCGTTCGGCAGGTATCGTGCCCGGTGCTTTTCCGGGCCCGATCTTCTTTTTTTAGTTGTTCTTTGTCGCGGTTGCATGGAGGGAGCCGTCATGCACGAACGAACCAGCAAGTACCGGTTCTTCTCGCGTGCGGACGGCTTCCGCGTCGAAGCGTCCGATCGTGCGCCCGTTACGGTAAAGCTGTGCGAAACCGGTTTTTGCGTTCACGGTGACGTTGAAAGGCAGCTAGCCCTGTTCGATGACATCGCAAACGATGGCTCGCCGATTCGCTATCTACCGGAAACCCCCGACTTGAGCTTATTCCACTATCGGCGACTGGTCGATTTGGTAGCCGCAGGGGTGATGTCAAGCTGGACGCCGACGACCGATCGGACCGGTTTCTGGCAGATCGGCGATTGGGCGCTCAAGAAAACGCGTCGCGCTCTCGGAGGTCGGATCCACGAGCAGTGGCGACGATTGATCGCCAAGGCAGATCCAACCGTGGTGAGCGTGCAAAAAGCGGTCTTCGCGGCAACAATCCGAGACAGCGAACTGCTTCACAGCCCGCTTCTCTACCAAGACCGATACTTGGTTCAAGATATCGTGCGCCACCGGGCAGCCGCGGCGCTCGTGCCGATTGCGGAAGACTTGTACCGCGCGAATCGAGAACGATGCGACGGAGCGCCGCAGGGCTTCGCACGCGACAGCTCGACGCAAGATGTGATCAACGGCCTTTCGGATTGGCAGGGAATGTGTTCATGCAATGGTGTTCGCTACCGTAGTCTCAGCCGAACGCTGATGCGTCTGCCCGGCGGTGTGCCCTGCGGTTTGCTGTATTTCCTTCCGACCTTCCGCCTGCCTCGCCCGGTTACCAGCCGCCTGGAATTGATCACGTTGCTTCTTTCCCGCGCTGAAACCGTGCGAACCTGGGGGCACGATTTGCCTCCGATGAAAGCGTTCCTGCATGGGACGCAATCCCAGATTCGCGAAGGCATGCACGAGCTTTCCAGCCATTTGGGTTATCCGCTGAGACATCGCAGAACGGGTGACATCTCCACGTTCGTTCAATACCTTTTGGATTTCCCGGACGAGCATCGGGGCGACTTGCCGGGACTGGTGAGGAAGTCGATCCGCTGGCACCAAACGGTGGGTTGGAATCAATGGGACGAATTCTCGGAAGACCTGGATGAGACAACTCCCACGCGGAGGCCGCCGATCCCGTTGCCTGACGTTCCTGGCATTCGTTTTCTCGAGAGCGTCGGCGATGTGATCAACGAGGGCGATCGGATGGATCACTGCATCGGATCCTACGCGCGGCGTGCCGTGCAAGGG
>JARFQX010000929.1 GCA_029287555.1 Rubripirellula sp.
CGGGCCAGGCCACCAGGTCGAGGCGAGCGTCGCACTCAAGTTGCTGTCCCTCGGTGTCTCGGAAGTCGAGTTTCAGAAAGTCGTAGTGCTGAACGAAACGGCCGGATTCCCAGAGACGGACAGAGGAGAGATGGTCGACTCCTCTTTCCTTTCCGGCCGCGCAGGTGTTCGCGCGATATGTCGTGCCATCAACTTCACATTCAATCAACAGCTCCGCAGCCGGCAGCTTCTCGAGCCGCTCTACCCTGTGTTGCAGAGCCCGTTCATAGGTGTCCGAGTCGTCGAGACTTCCCAACGTGACTTTGCGAAAATCTGCGACATTCAACGAAAAACCGTAGCGACTGGTTTCGATCGCGAAGATATCAGCACTGAGGTCGTTACGATTCTTTCGCCAACCGTTGACCCAGCAACTAAACGTGTAGTCTTCGGCAGCAATGCGAGACGTTTGTGAATCGACACCGTCTGGCAAAGGCGAATCAGCAAACGTGTTTGTACAGAGCAGCAACAGGACCGCGAAGCTCAGCAAAACAAAGGGCCGTCGCCGGTTGTGATTCATAGATGCAATAGGGTGCAGAGCTTCGTTGAGGACGGTTGGACGGGACGACGTTGTGTTTTCGGTCCAGAATTGCATACCTGATACGGCCGCCATCAGTGCCACTCAACTTCCGAGGTTCTGCCTTCGGGATCCACCCGAACGGAAGCATGATTGAACTCATGACTCAGCTTCCATCGATCTTAGTGCGCAGGTGCGAACCGAATGGACTTCAGACTGGCGGACTCGACTTGTCCTTCCAAACATCGTACGCTCACTTTGTAGCGACCAGCTTGTGGGAAATTCACCCAGCCGATTGGAAACGCTTGGTAATTGTGCGATGAGTTTTGCTGGTTTTGAATTTGCTCGCCGCCTTCGACAGCAACTTGCCACACCAGCCTTCCTTCGCCGGCATAGGTGAGGTCGATGTTGTAATCGCCAGGCTGCAAAACATCGATTTCCCAGGTGGCTTCGCCTCCGTTGTCGAAGCCATGCGCGTGGACAATGCCCTTCCACTCGCCGAATTTTTCCATCCATCGTTTTTCCGATTTCTCGATTCCGGCCACTTCGGCAAACTCAGCCAGAATTTCAGTTTCGTGATCCGGATCCAGCGACCAGATGGGATCAACTTGGGGCTCGGCTTTGAGCTTCAGCTCAATCACCGAAACCAGTTTCTCAGGAGCACGTGGTGGCACCTCGACAACGACCCAGTCGCCGCGTCGCGTCGCTGCGAGCGGTTGGGTCCGCTCACCGTCGAGCAACCTTGCGGACGCAATCGGCGTGCTCAGATTCGGTAAGTAGAGTTTTCCCGAGGTCGGCCACTCCATCACGCACAGAAAGAGCGTGTTTCCTTTGCGAGTGACATCGCCCCAAGGCAGTGCGTGTTCCCAGGGCGATGCCTCGGTCCCATAGACAACTTGCGGGTAACGTCGAATCCAGTCGCCCGACTCTTTCAGCGTCTTGACTGCGCGCTGGGGAACCGTGCCGTCGCCGCGCGGGCCGATATTCAACATGTAGGTGCCGCCGCGTCCGACACACGCAATCAATCGACGCAGAATTTCCTGCGGCGACTTCCAGTATTCGTCGTACCAGGCGTATGCCCACGAATCGTTGGTCGTGTCAACACTTTCCCACAAGCCATCGATGTTGTGGCGTGGGACTTCCATGTCGCCCAGCGTTTGATAATCGCCCAAGCCATGCCCGGCGCGGCCGGAGACCATCGCGCGCGGTTGGTTCGTGTGCACGACCTGCACCAGCTGTTCCACATACTGCTTGGGCATTTTACCGGGTGTATCGAACCAGACGATTTCGATCGGGCCATATTCGGTCGTGATCTCTTTAACTTGTGGCAGGCACTTATTCACGAAATAGTCGTCGAATGTTGCGGGGTTGCCCTGGGCGTCAAACTTGGGCCCGCCTCCACCGCCCGGGAACGTCCAGTCTTGGTTGTGCGAATAGTAGAAACCGAATCCTAGTCCGGCTTCACGACATGCCGCGGCGAGTTCCTTCATCGGATCCTTCTTCCACGGCGTCGCATCGACGATATTGAAGTCGCAGGCCTGGGAGTGATACATCGCGAATCCGTCGTGGTGCTTGGCGGTAATGACGATGTACTTCATGCCAGCGTCTGTGGCGATTCGGGTGATTTCCTGCGCGTCAAAGTCCACGGGGTTGAACGTGCCGGCAAGCTCCTTGTAACGTTCGACCGGAATGCCCGCCATACGCGGGTTCATGATCCACTCGCCGATCCCATAATAGGTCTTGCCGTCGACTTTGTTTCCGAGCTGTGAGTACAAGCCCCAGTGAATGAACATGGCGTAATTGCCTTCGTCAAACAGTTGGCCGCGCTGGGCGTTTTCGGCACGCAGCTTGACGACGCGATCACCCCACAGCTTGTCCATTGACCGTGAGCGATCGGGAGAAGCCTGCTGCGAATGGGCCGCCTGAGGGAGAACCAGAAGCACAATTGCGAGGCAAGAGCGGATATCAATAATCCCATACATCAGCAGTTCTCGGTGATACGGTTGTGGATGAGTGTGTTCGTGCAGGGTGAGTCAATCCGGCTAGCTGGACAGCGCCAGTTTGGAAACTCTACTGGCACGAACCGCAAGGGAGTGAACGAGTTTCGGCAAATTCACTTGCTTGCGCTTCGTGCTGGTACTGGCCAGCAAAACGCCGCGCCATTTGGGACAATGCTCTAAATGAACTCGG
>JARFQX010000953.1 GCA_029287555.1 Rubripirellula sp.
AACCGAGGCACTCGTTGCGCGAATCGAGGACACCATCAAGGAAGTGGTCCCCGAAGAGCAAATCGAAACGTTGATCGCCAATATCGGTCTGCCGGTTGGCAAGGGCGCAGGATTCTCGACCGTGCTGAGTTCGAATTCGGGACCCGATACCGCCTACATCATTGTCAATCTGAAACAGGAGAATCGCCGGACACCCACCAAGGCGTACATCGAGACGCTGCGGGATAAGCTGGCGAACGAATATCCGCTGGAACAGTTCCTGTTCGTCACGGGCGGAATCGTCAACTTGGCTCTCAATGAAGGCGTTCCAACACCGATCAGTGTTCAGGTGGCGGCTGGGACGTTAGGCCAATGTCGGGATGCCGCGGAGCGGATCGTTGAAGCGATCAAACCGATCGCCGGGACGGCGGACGTGCAAATCGCCCAATCACTCGACTACCCGCAATTCGACGTCCAGGTCGATCGAACGCGGGCGAAGTACCTCGGCGTGGACCAAGAAGAGGTTGCTCAAACGGTCCTCACCGCCCTTGGTTCGAGTGTCGGATACTCCCCGACCATCTGGATCGATCCCAAGACCGGCGTCGATTTCTTCATGGGTGTGCAGTACGAGAACAACGAGTTTCGGTCACTCGATGAACTCCGCAACATGCCGCTGTCGCTCAGCACCCCGGACGGACCGATCACCATCCCGCTGTCGAACTTGGCGACGGTCAAACGCGTGAACATTCCCGGCGAGATCGCCCACTACAACATCTCGCGCGTGAACGACGTCCACGTCAACATCGCCGGACGGGATCTCGGCAGCGTCGCGGAGGATATCGAGAAGACACTCGCCGGGATGGAGTTCGAAAACGGAGTCTCGGTCACGTTGCGAGGTCCGGTTGAGAAAATGAAAGCAGGCATGAACCTGCTCGGCGTCGGACTGGCTGTCGCGACCCTCTTGGTCTACCTCGTCCTGATGGCCCAGTTTCGTTCATTCGTCGATCCGCTGATCATCATGCTTGCCGTCCCGTTGGGACTCGGCGGTGTGATTGCCGTTTTGTACTTCACCGACACCTACGTCAACATCCAATCATTGATGGGAACTTTGATGATGATTGGCGTCGTCGTCAATAACTCCATCTTGTTGGTCGAATTCGCGAATCGCCGTCGCGCTGAGGGGCTATCACCGCACGATGCAGCCCTCTCGGCTGCCCAGGTGCGATTGCGACCGATCTTGATGACGTCGCTCACGCTGGTCGCCTCGATGTTGCCGCTCTCGTTCCAGCTTTCGCCGGGTAACGAAGCGATGATCCCGCTCGCTCGAGCCCTGATGGGAGGTATGATCGTCTCCACGGTGATGACGCTGGTTCTCGTGCCGTGCGTTTACACCGTGATTCATCGCCGCATCGCTCCATCGATTGGCGTCGAATGAGACGACGATGCGGTGGAGGCGATGAGAGTTTTGCACTTAGCGGTCGTGCTTCACCATGAAGTCAAAGACGCGGCGCGGGCTGGCCAGTCCAAGCACTTTTCCGTCCATATCGAGGACGGGCACGTGGCGGTGGCCCTCCACGGCGATGGCGGCAATCGCGGTTGCTGCTGGATCACTTTCGTAGACCACGGTCGGCTCCGACGTCATCACTTCGGAAACCGGTTGCTTGGTGTTTCTTTCGAAGCCCTCGGCAACCCGCTCCAAGACGTCGCGTTCGGTAAACAAACCGACAAGATTCCCGTTGTCGTCGACGACCAGCGCACTGGCGACCTTTGATTCATGCAGTTGCCTGACCGCCTCGTTCACCGAAGTGTCGGGCGAGAATTGCAGGTATGGTTTCAACTGAATCTTCGCCACGGTTTCTTCCGCAAGGGCGCGCTCGAGTTCACTTGCGTACTGAGCCGGTTCGAAGTCCGAGAGCGGATCCTCAAACTCGGTTGGGTCGGGTGATTGCTCGTCGGTCATTTCATCATGCTCCTTCTCGCTCGCTCATCCACGGTGTCTCGCCCAGTCGCTGAACGGTGATCTGCTTCGCGAAGCAGTCGGCAATGTACTCCGCGAGGCCGCGTTGTCCGGTCAACCCCACAACTTTCCCGTCCTCGTCCGTCACGCAAACGAAACGAGCACCTTTGTTTTGCACGGCATCCCATACGGCAGAGATCGGGTCGTCTTGGGAAACGCACACGAAGTCGGGATCGGTGAACTCGCAAACGGGCTGGTCGTCCAGGCATGCGTCGCGAGCGAGAACTTCGAGGACCGACCGCTCGGTGAAAATGCCCGTCGGGATCTGCCCGGGTTTGACGATGATGGCACACCCCAATTCGCGGGTTCGCATCATTGCGATGGCCGCTCGCACGACGGTGTAGGGTTCAATCAGAATCGCATCCCGGAGGGTCAGTGAGCGGACCGGCTCTTCTTCAAGTGCTTGTCGAAGTTTCATCCGTTCCTCCTCATTCAAACGAACCATCAAAACGAGCAACTAACAGCATACGGTGCGCCAATTAATTCTCCGGCATTCGAAACCTTTGTCGAGCGTTCGTCAATGGTGGAAACGAGATCCCGGCGGTCGGTCTGTGCAAGTTGATCAAGCACATGCCCCGCCGACTGCCCGAACAATGAGCAGGTCGGCCAGCCCAAGATTGGCCCAGCGGGTGGATGTGGGGTACGGAAAACCGTTTGTGCCGGAAGCGTCAAGTTCCGGGCTGGCCGTCCGTTATGGATCTCTGCGGTCCTTTCCGGACCGGCAAGGGTTGAACCGAGTCTTCCTGCGGGGGGAGGCAGGGAGCCGAAGCGAGGGTCAAACGCATGGCTGGTGGAAGGTTGCGGATCGGGCTTGTAGTCGCGTTCGTCCTACCGGCACGAGGGATGCATCGGGCGGGAGAGCATGAGAAGAACTAGTTTTGCCATGGGGAGAATCATCTTTGGAGCCAGCATCTTTGGAGCCAGTGACGTCTGCGATTCTGATCGTCGCGGTGGTTGCCGTGACCGGTCTGTTAGCTGGAAGTATTCGAATTCGGGGCATCGGGTTGGGGCCGGCGGGCGTTCTATTCGCAGGCATTCTGTTTGGCCACCTCGGCGCTACAATCGATCCCGAGATTGCTGAATTCACCAAGGAGTTCGGGCTAGTCCTGTTCGTGTTCACGATTGGGCTGCAATTGGGGCCGGGAATCGTGCACCTGTGGCGACAGCAGGGACTGTTACTTAATTCGATGGCTCTAGCGATCGTCTTGCAGGGGGCGGCGCTGGTCAGCGGATTCCTGTTGTTGCTCGACCTCCCGCCGTTCTCCGCCGCGGGACTGTTCAGCGGTGCGACGACGAATACGCCATCGTTGGGAGCGGCGGAGCAAGCGGCGTCGATTCTCGAGGGCCACGGTTCTGGCAACGGAATTGAAACGTTGACCGCCGCGTACGCGGTTGCTTACCCAGGCGGCATCGTCGGCATCATCGCGTCGATGCTCCTGATTCGCCGTTTCCTCAAAGTGAACGTGCGTGACGAGGTGAATCTACTTCGGGCGGCGGAACGTGACGTACACGAACCGATCGTCCGGCAATGTTTGATCGTCGAGAACGCGAATCTCAACGCCATTTCCTTCGGAGACATCCCGGGAATCGAAGAGACGGGAGTACGCATCTCGCGGATTCAAAAGGCTGGTGAAGATTTGGTCCACGGTGCCACCGAGAGCTCGCCGATTTGCGCTGGCGACGTCGTGATGATCGTCGGCCCGAAGAGCGGAGTCGAACGATTCACACCCATTCTTGGTCGAACGACCGAAGCGGATCTGCTGCACCACGCCGGCAACGTGCAGTTTCGCAGGATCTTCGTCACGGAGTCTGGAGCGTTGGGTAGATCCTTACGTGAGCTGGCGTTAGACCATGTGTTTGGTGCCACCGTCACCCGAATCACTCGCGCGGGGGTAGAAATGTCGCCTCGGGGTTCGAGCCGCTTTCATTACGGGGACATCGTTCACGCAGTGGGCAGCGCTGATTCACTTGATCGACTAGCCAGCTACCTGGGCAACTCGCGTAAGAGCCTGAATGAGACCCGGTTTTCTCCGCTCTTCATGGGGATTGCAGTGGGAGTTGCGGCTGGCTTGATCCCATTTTATTTTCCAGGGGTTCCATTCCCGGTACGACTAGGTCTAGCCGGAGGACCCTTGATCGCAGCGATCGCGTTCAGTTTGATAGGAAGCCTTGGTCGGTTTGTTTGGTACATACCCCATTCGGCGAACCTGGCGCTACGAGAGTTCGGGATCATTCTATTCTTGGCGTGCGCGGGTCTGGGTGCGGGTCGCACCTATTTCGATGCAGCGACCAGCTGGGAGGGCGTCCAGTGGATGCTGGCGGGGATTGCCGTCACGATGATTCCGCTGCTGACCACCGGTATCTTTGCGAGACTGTTTTGGAAGCAGAACTTCGTGACTATATGCGGAGTGATGGCGGGCAGCATGACGGATCCACCGGCGCTTGCTTTCGCGAATTCGCTTTCAAACTCGGATGCCAGTTCAACGGCCTACGCCACGGTCTATCCGCTGACCATGATCGCACGAATCATAGCGGCGCAAGCAATCGTCCTGCTGTTTACTTGAACGACGGCAGGTCAATACTTTTCGGAAGAATTTGGGCCACGAAGGTGCACGAATCTGCACGAAGGAAGAGCGAGAGTGAGGAGCGAGTTGCTTGAGCTGCCGGCGAATCAACTCCCGCGCCCGGCGCAATCACCGTCCTCATTCGTGTTCCTTCGTGGCTAACCGCGTCTTTATGAGGCTGTGTGAAATGAAAGCAATCGGCCTGGCTGCATCGCGCGTCATCTGTTGGCGGGCGTGAGGCCCCCTGCCTTCTACACAGATGCCGTGCTGAGGTTACAATT
>JARFQX010000974.1 GCA_029287555.1 Rubripirellula sp.
TCGTCAGGGCGCCGGTCGGTTGCCCATCGTGATAGCAAAGCAGACTTCGACTTTGTTCCGGGCCAGTTGACGGACTCGCACCCGAGACGGGCCCCAACTCTCAATGCGGGCCATCCAGCGATCAATCAGCGATGCATGCTCGTAATCGCCGATCTTGAGCGTGATCAACAAGCCTTGGATCTGGCTAAGGCGATGCGTGACGATGTTCTCCACCGTTACCAGTGTCTTGTCCGGTTTGACATTGGAGTCGACCAGTAGCCACTTGGCTCCGCGAAACTCCTTGCGTGGCAGATCGCCGGCCCTGGCGCGAAGATGGCGAAAACGGGGGTGCTTGGCAATTCGCTCGTCCATGTTGGCTGGGTCAATCCCGATGACGGTCATGCCGAGTTCAAGAAGTCGACCGCAGGCACCTCCGGGCGCGCTACCGATTTCGATCGCCAAGTCACCTTCACGCATCTCGAAACCGCTCCAAGTAATCGCCTCGGCGGCCTTGTAATAGGCCCGCGAGATCGGTTCGTACCGAGGTTGGATTGGTTGCACCCCCCCGGGCCATCTGGAAGGCCAGTCACTTGCCATGTGCCAGCCATAGAACCAATAGGATGGCTCGACCAGGACGAGATCGAGCACGCGCTCACCACTCTCGGCGATCCGATTCGGGGCGTCGCAGCGGAGCCAGGACTCGGCGATCCTGGAGAAGACCTGCTCGGCCACGGCCCGAGACACTTCGTCGAGGCCCGGTTCAAAACCAAACCGCCCAATCGGCACGCGGTCTTTCGGCCACACGTGCAACTGGTCAAAGCGAAGGGTGGAGCCGAGTTCGCCGCGCAAACGCTCGGACATCGTCTCGATCAATTGGTCGGCATCGTCCCCGCGAGCCGAGCCGATCGAGTGAGAGGCGGTTCGCACGAAGACGCCGTGAGGCAATTCGGCCGGACCATCGTGCTTGAGCGTGACGAAGCCGGGACGGGAAAAGGCCAGACGCCAGCCCTGGCTCGCGACCGACTCCTTGACAACTTGTTCGGCGCCGCAGGCACAACAAATCATCGCAAACGTTGCATCGCTCACGGCGCATTCCTGGAGGGGGCGGGCGACGATTCGTCGGCCATCGATTTTCGATAAGCGTCGATTCTCTCGGCGACACCCGGAATCAACGCTTCAGCATTTTCGACGTACAGTTTTCGCAACACCCGATCTGGCAGGTCGACCCCGTAGATTTTCCAAAAACCTTGCGGTGGCGGTATCTTCTCGCTGTAGTCGAACGACTCATCCCGCGTCTCGAAGAAACGCCAATTGATTTGCAAACGCAACTCGGGCCACGGTCCGTCGGTTCCAAACATGACGCGGTCGGCATGTTTGATTAGGAATTCGCGGGCCGTGAAGGGTTGGCGACCGAGCTCGGCAATCCGCGAGGCGGTTTCGATCCACAGGTTTGGATAGGCTTCGAGCCAACGACTCACCTCGGCCAGGTCTTCAGCGTTGTTGGCGACGTGAGCGCCGATGAATGGGGTGTCGGGGTGACGAGCGATCACTCGATTGCGGGCGGCCAGCAATTCCTCCCGCGACGGATACTCCTCACCATGGAAGCTCCAATCCGGGTGACGGCTCAGCTCTTCCCACCGTTCATTGGAGGCATCGATTGGGTCAAAGAACGCGGCCGGATCGGCGGTGTGAATGATCACGGGGATCTCAAGTCGACCGCAGGCTTCCCAAATTGGGTCAAAACGGGAATCGTCGACCTTGATCAGGGATCCGTCCGGATTGCGATAACCAAGCCCGAAGCGTTTGAAGACCTTCAAGCCACTGACACCCTTGGCCACCGCGTCGGCAAGCTCTTCGGCGGTGCGTTTGGCAAACCCCGCCTCGTGACACGCCCAGGTCGACGGATCCTCGGGGTCGCCATCGCCTCGCCAGTCGACGTTGGCAAAGATCACGAAGCGGTCGCGGTAACGTGACCAGAGAAAATCCATGTGCTCTTGCAACGGGCCGCCCAATTGTCCGTCGAGCGAGACGCAGACGGCAATGTTGTTTCGATCCATCACAGCGACAAAGTCGTCCAGCGCTTGTTCGCTGCTCCGCAGTTTGTAGCGAAAATGCGTGTGGACATCGACGACCGGGATTCGGGCGCGTGTCTTCAAGTTCGACGCCACCCGGAGTTTGCTCTGCGGCCGAAAATCTCTCAGCAACAATTCGCGTCCGTCGCTCCCGTCGAGGGGTAACTCGATCGGCCGGGGCTGGTCGGGCGATGTGCTGAGGGGAGCTTGCGCCGCGAGGGGGCCCGAGACAATCATCACGAACCACACCGCGGCGGTGGTTCTCGCGTGGGCTACAATGAATCGGTAGAGTCGTTGGGCGGGATGGACTCTCATTTTTGATACCGTGGCAGAGCGTCGACCGGGTAACACGGAAAGGTTGCGACAAAGAACGCGTGAATATCGAACCGACCGAACAGCAGACCGCCGAGGGCCAATCGACGAGCAAACAGCTCTCGATGCAGGCTACAACCCCGCCGGCCGACGTGCCAGGGTATCGGCTGACCGAGTTTCTCG
>JARFQX010001058.1 GCA_029287555.1 Rubripirellula sp.
CGACAAACCATGTGCCAGACGCAAACCGCGAGGTGCACTTTGGCGGCGACGCCGCGACATTGGCGTTTACGCCGCGGTGGGGAGTTTCCTAGACTCGCCCCGCGTGCGGATTCGTACCAAGAACGGATTTGGTGCGCTACCAAGGATGGGTCCCGTTTGTCCGAAGGATTGGTTCATGTATCGGTGGCTGCTCTGTTTTCGTTATCTGCGGACCAGGTACATCGCTCTCGCATCGATCATCAGCGTCACACTCGGGGTGGCCACGTTGATTGTGGTCAACAGTGTGATGGCCGGTTTTGCCGCCGAGATGCATGAGCGGCTACACGGTTTGGCCTCCGACATCTTGATTGAATGCCATCTTGCCGAGGGAATGCGAGATCCCCAGTGGCATCTTGATGAGATCATGAAGGTTTGCGGTGACCAGGTCGAAGGCTACTCCGCAAGCGTGCATGTTCCGGCGATGTTGGGGATCGAGTTCAACGGTCAATTGATCACTCGGCACGTCAACTTCGTCGGACTCGATCCCAAGACGTACGATCGGGTCAGCCATTTTGGCCGCTACCTGCTTCACCCAGAGAACCGCCAACACGTCAGCTTTCAACTTCGCAACGATGGGTATGCCCCGCAACGCGAGCAATTCCCCGCGTCGGGATGGAATTACCGGCGTGCTCGTGTCGCCTACGAAACCGCGCTCGAGCGAGAGCGGGAACTGATGGAATCGCTCGAGCCGTCGACCACGGTTGCCGGGAACGGGTCGACCAACGATGCGGATCGACCGATGTTCCAAATCGAGGCTCCGACCGAACTGATGACGGAGCCAGGCGGCGAAACCGCGGTTGAGTTTGATCCCAGTCGAGAGCAATATCCGGGAATCATTCTTGGTATCTCCACCTGCAGCAGCCGATTCCGCGATGCCGAGAACCAGGTGCGCGATCATTACTACTGCCGACCGGGCGACGACGTCCGCATGATGTTTCCCAACGCCTCGGACAATGCCAAAGTCATCAACCAGAAGTTCACGGTGGTGGACATGTACGAGTCGGGGATGAGCGAATACGACAGCACGTTCGCCTTCTGCCGACTCGACAAGATGCAGGAATTTCGCGGCATGATCGATCCCGAGTCCGGTATGCGCAGCGTGACCACGATCCAGTTAAAGCTGGTCGAAGGAGCGGACCTCAACGAGGTGCGTGATCTCCTCCGGGAGCGGTTTCCGGCCGACATCTTCGCCTACAACATCCAAACCTGGCGTGACATGCAGGGCCCGCTATTGGCCGCGGTCCGACTGGAAACAACGATCCTAAACATCCTGCTGTTTTTGATCATTGCGGTGGCCGGCTTTGGCATCCTCGCCACCTTCTTCATGATCGTGGTCGAAAAGACGCGTGACATTGGCACGTTGAAGGCCTTGGGCGCTTCGGGCAGGGGAGTGATGAGCATCTTCCTTAGCTACGGATTGCTGCTCGGTTTTGTCGGCAGCGGCGCCGGTCTGCTCGGTGGATTGTTGTTCGTGCGACACATCAACGGCATCGCCGCTTTGATCGAACGATTCACGGGCCAGGAAGTCTTCGATCCGACCGTCTATTACTTCACCGAAATCCCCACGATCATTGAGCCGTTCACCCTTGGCTGGGTCATGGTTGGTGCCGTCGGCATTGCGGTGATTGCCAGCGTGTTGCCCGCACTGCGAGCTGCGCGGATGCACCCGGTCAAGGCACTACGCTTTGAGTAGGCCGGTCGTACCGAACGGCCGCTGGTCTCCATCCTCTCCAGTCATGCATGATCCCCCTTTGCAATAACCCAGCCATGAAGCCAGAAACCGTCTTATCGGCTCGAGGACTATTCAAGAGCTACCACAAGGATCGGATTGAGGTCCCCGTCTTGCGGGGCTTGGACCTCGAAGTTCCATCGGGATTGGTCACCGCCTTGGTCGGTCGCAGCGGGAGTGGAAAGAGCACCTTGATGCACCTGCTGGCAACCTTGGACCATCCCGACTCGGGTGAAGTCTACTTTCGGGGTGAACGCATCGATAACGCGTCCCGCGCACGACGTGACAACTACCGCAACCACGACATCGGGATCATCTTCCAGTTCTATCATCTGCTGCCCGAACTGTCGGCGATCGAGAACGTCTTGACTCCAACGATGATTGGCCGATCTGCCTGGAATTACTTTCGCCACCGCAAGGAGGCGAGTCGTCGCGCCGAGTCGATGCTTGATCGCGTCGGATTACTCCATCGCGCCACGCACAAGCCTTCGGAGATGAGTGGCGGCGAAATGCAACGGGCAGCGATCGCGAGGGCCCTGATGACCGATCCGTCGATGCTGCTAGCCGACGAGCCAACCGGTAACCTCGACACCGATACCGGACTCGACATCCTCAAGCTGCTTACCGAGTTAAACCAGGATGACGGTTTGACGGTCTTGATGATCACCCACGACGATGCCATCGCAGCCGAAGCCGATTGTTGCCTGCGAATGCAGGACGGGCAGTTGCTGCCTGAATCACCCGCCCTTCAGGTTGCCTAAGCCCGATCGATGCTTGCTCAGAAAAAGCACCCTCCGCTTCGGGCAACGCCGTAGCGAACCTCGGAGGCGCTTTTGCAAGTCTATCGAGTCACGCATGCCCCAGTTCTAGAGTTTGCGCCTCTTAGTGCCGGAGGCACGGAGTATGAAAGCCTGGGACGCAAGTCCCAGGTTGCGATCAGTTGAAACCCGGGCTCCGCACCATGCTGGAACGAAGGCTTCCCGTCAGGATTCATTCTCATCCATAATCGCGCACGTCTAATTCGCGTCTGAACGGCCCGCGTGCGAGCGTCCAAGCGGCCCGCGTGCCAGCATCGGAGCGGCACGCCGTCCGGACGGAGCGATCGCATCGCTAGCAAATCGTCATCTCTTCCGGTCAGCCAAAATGTCCAGTGTTGCGAAATTGCAACACTTGTAGCGGCAAATGAACCGTCCAGGAAAACTGGATAGCTTTGCGGGGCGAGCAGAGGGCAAAAGGGGCGTTTTTCTTCGGTTTCTTCTACATTTTTCTCAAGTCTTGCGTACCCTTGAATTGGTGGCCTAGGTCCACATCGGTGCGAGCTTTCAGCCCGCGAATCGGTGCGTCCGGTCATCGCCACCATGCGAGGCTGTTTCCGTGTTTCACCACTTGTAGTCGCCCTCTGATCATGTTCTGCCGCACCCACCTCAAGACCTGTTTGACCGCTGCCGCTGCGATCTGCTTGCCAGCAGCCGATCTTGCCGCCCAAGACGGATGCTGTTTTCAGCCCGCCTATCGGCTTCAGTGTGAAACGGTCATGCAACCGCAAACGGTCCAGCGATATCGAATCTCGTACGAGACGGAGTACGTCCCGGAGGAGGTCACGAGCTATCGTCCGGTGCTGAAAACACGCACCGAGACGCGTGAGTACAAGGTCGCCAAACCGATCGTCGAGACCAACTATCGCGAAGAGCGGTATACCGTCTGGAAGCCGGTCGTCGAAACCTCCTATCGAGACGAGACCTACACGGAAACGAATTACGTTACCGAGACCGCTGAGCGGGAAGAGCAGTACACGACGTATCGCCCGGTCGTGGAGACCTCCTACCACGAGCAGCAGTACACCGTGCAGCGACCGGTGGTGGAAACGCAATTCTATGACCAGCAATACACGGTGCAGCGTCCCGTCGTCGAGACCCAGTATCAGACTCGTCAGTACACTTCGATGCGTCCGGTCACGACGATGGAAAACCAAACCGTCGATGCGGGCGGCTACGTCGCGCAGCAGGTGGTCGTGCCGGGCCCGGTTCAGTATTCGCTCAAGCCCAATCCGGCGGGTTGCGGTCTTTTCTGGACGCCGCAACAGACCGCGACGGTGCAGACCCAATACGCTTACCGTCCCAACTACATCACCCAACAAGTTGCCAAGACGAGTTACGTCCCGGAAGTCCAGCAGGTCCAAGTTCCGGTTCAAGTACAGCGGATGCAGACGGAAGTTGTCTCTCAGCGTGTTCCGGTGCAGGTTCAACGAATGCAGTCGGAAGTCGTCACGCAAAAAGTTCCCGTGCAGACCACGCGGATGGTGGCGACGACCCAAGTCCGCAAGATCCCTTACACGGTGCAACGCCCCGTAACGGAAACCAAGACACGAAGAGTGCCGGTTCAGCAGCAACGCTGGATAAGCGAAGAACGAGTTCGCAAAGTCCCGGTTCAGACCACGAGAACGGTTTATGAAACTCGCCGTGAGCCAGTCCAGGTTCAGTATTACGAACAGGAAGAGATTAAGAGGACGGTGATGCGACCGGTGACTCGTAAGGTTTGCGTGCCTTACAACGAGACCGTGATGGTACCGCGACAAATGGTGCAACGGACGCCTTTGTCCTACGTCGATCCTTTCAGTCCGGCGATCGTTTCGGGCTACTCATCATTCCCCGCTCCTTCCAGTTCCCCCGCTCCTTCCAGTTCATCGTCGAGCTTCTCGGGTGCGACCGAGTCCGTTCCGGCGCCGGACGATTCGGATAGCTCGGTGATTGAACCGCCCGCTCTGGACGAGGAACCACAAACCCGTCTGCAAAAAGTGGAAATCGGCGATCCGGAACCGGAAAGTGCAAGCGATGCTTCTGGCGCAGCCAGCGAGGCCGATGCGGCCGAGGGAGGTGAGATCGAGGAAGAGTTGACACCTCCAGCTCAACAGCAGAACCAACCGGAAACCGACGAGGCAGAA
>JARFQX010000117.1 GCA_029287555.1 Rubripirellula sp.
TCGCGACCTGCTCAGAAGCCAATGCAACTCGATGAGGCGGAGTCGGTGGTGATGGACCATCCGCCTGCTTTGTCCGAACTGCTTGATCAGTCAAAGAATCGAGCGTTGGGATCGTTGAAGACGGACCAGCCACCAACCCCGCAGTTTTCGGGAGACCGACCCGTCGAGCGGTCGCTTCACTCCCAGCACTTTCGTCCACCGGTCGCGGTGACGAAAGTGCCCAGCCCCTCCCGTCGCAGCCCCTCCCGTCGCAGCCCCTCCCGACGCGGTGACGTGCAGGCGGAGACGATCACTGCGACGCCATCGGCGAAGGTCCAACCGGTAGCCGAAATGAACTTGGCCGCCCGGGCGAAGAGCACGACTTCATCCAATCACAAGCTGACGCCGCTATACATGAAGAGTGCGCAAGTGAAGTCCTTGACGGTCGGTGGCGAACTGCGGGAAGTGCGAGTGGCCGACCCGAGCGTTTGCCGAGCGGTCGCTTCGGGCCCCAACCAAGTGAAACTGATTGGAACCGGAAATGGTGTGACGCAACTTGTCGTCTGGGCTCAAACCGACGAGCCAAACCAACCAATCCGGATGAGAGCATTTCAGGTACATGTGGACCAGGTGGATCGGGGCGGTGCCACGCCTGAGCTGCTCGATCAATCGATCCGAGCCGCCTTTCCACAGTGCCGCGTGGTGTTAAGCGAAGAGGGCGGAGAATTGATCGTCAGCGGCCAATGCGACAGCGAAGAGTCCGCCGAAAAGATCATTCGGATGATTCGAAAGACGTGTTTGGTTCCCGTACAAGATCGGCTGATCGTTCGTTAACCCTTGGTGACGCAGCGCTACTTCCAGCTTCACGTATTCCACAGCGGGCAGGCTCCCCAACGAGAGTCAACGAGGTTCGAGCATGAACATCCATTCGATTTGCAACAAGATCGGCGGCCGGTCGAAACGTTCACGGCGTACGACAGCTGGCCTCAGCGCCGCGTGCATGGCGTTGACGATCTGTATCGCCCTCACGTCGGACAGCTTGGCTCAAGGCGTCTCGACATCGCTTGGATCGACTGCGAACGCCTCGGGAAAGATGGGCGGTATCTTCCAACACGGTGAGCAGACCTATCGAGTCGTCAGCACGGCTGAGTACTCAGCCGCCCCCAGCGTCGGCCAGTCGGCCGAAGGCACCATCGCTCAAGCGGGATTCTTTCTCAAAGGTGGCCGCTGCAACTCCGATTGTGACGCCGCCTGTATCGACTGCGGTGGTTTCGTAGGGACGGACTTTGGGAGCATGGACTACGGGAGCACCGGATGCGGGAGCACCGGATGCGGCGGAGCTTGCGGTTCATGTGGTGGCTACGGCGGGGCGGGAGGCTACGGCGGCGGAGTGGGAGGCTACGGCGGCGGAGCGGGAGGCTACGGCGGAGCGATGAGCTGCCCAACGTGCGATCCTTACTTCTACGGATCGCTCGATTTGCTCTTCATGCAGAGAACAGGGAGCCGACGCATCTCGGTCAGCGAAGATTTCTTCCTGAATGATTTTAACTACGAAACGGCGCCGCGATTGGTGGTCGGTTATGTACCCGATTGCGTACAAGGCTACGAGTTCAGCTATACGGGACGTTTCTCTTTTGATCGAGGCGGCTTCCAGTCGGACCCCGCCGGTGGCATTCAAACCCTATTGAAAGCGGTCCCTCCGCTTCAACAGGCTGACCTTTCCGCCTTTAGCAACGCCACGGCGAAGGCGCAACGCTACAACGGGGAATACTGGAGCTTTGATGCCAGCCGCGCGATTGTCGGCTGGGACATTGCCAAGCTGCTGCTCGGCGTGCGTTACATCGATTACGACGAGAACTTCACCGCCATCAGCCAGAACATCGATGACGAGGTTGGTTTGCTCCGCAGCGACATCGACAACCGGATGCTTGGTGTGCAGGCCGGAATGGACTTGCTCTATCCAATTTGCCGCAACGTGTACACCGATCTACGCGGTCGTGCCGGGATCTACGCAAACTTCATTGACCTTGATTTCGAACTCATCAATGACGATCAGGTCAAGGCGTTCTTGCTCGATGACAGTATCAAATTCGCGTACCAACTTGAAATTGGCAGCGGAGTTCGATACCAGTTTACCGAGCGGTTTTCGATTCGCACCGGTGTCGAACTCTGGTACTTCGATGGTGTGGCATCCGCAAGGGACCAATTCTCGGACGGCATCGTCGCGCGACGCACGGTCAAAGCCGGCGACGACATCACGATTGTCGGCTTCAACATCGGGGCGGATCTGCGCTACTAAATGGGGGTGCGCCATTATGAATTGCAAGTCGCGCTTGTGCTCGTGCTCGTGCTCAGCGAAGCCGTGCTCGTGATCGAAGGGATGGTCAAGAATCGCTTCAAATGATTCGTTAGTCGAGCACGATCACCGTCGCAAGCGACCGAGCACGAGGAGTTCTGCACTGTTCCACAATCGCGCACGCTGGTTTAGATGCGAGCCACCGTTTGACCGCCCAGGCGACGCACCAGCCGCCGCATTTCCAGCACGCTGATCGAAGCGATCACTCGACTTGCCGAAAGCCCGCTGGACTGAATCACGTGGTCGATCAGCGAGCCACCGGGTGAGATGGAATCGAGCACCATTCGCTCGATCTCGTTGAGTGCCAACTCGCTGCCGCTGCGAACGGTGTGCCCGCCTTGAACCTCCACTGGTTGATGCATCGGACCAAGTTCATCGAGAATGTTCTCAACGGATTGGATCAATCGGGCGCCGTCGCGTATCAGTTGGTTGCATCCGCATGAAGCCCGACTGGTGATCGGACCGGGCAGGGCCAGCACCTCACGATTCTGCTCCATCGCCAAACGGGCGGTGATCAGCGCCCCGCTACGCTGCGGCGCTTCAACCACCAACGTCGCCAAAGCCAAGCCGCTGATCAGCCGATTGCGTTGAGGAAACATGCCGCTGCGCGGTTTGGCCTTGGGGGCGTACTCGCTGACCACGGCACCATGCGCTGCAATCGCCCCGGCCAACTCGTCATGTTCCGGCGGATAGAGTCTCGCCATTCCGCTGCCGAGAACCGCAATCGTTCGTCCCTCGGCTTCCAACGCACCTCGGTGGGCCGCGGCATCCACCCCCCTAGCCAGGCCGCTGACGACGGTCACTCCCGCTTGACTCAACGCGTGTCCGAAACGATGCGCCTGTTTGAGGCCGTAAGTGGTTGCGTGCCGCGTGCCAACGATCGCGACCGCAAGCTGGTCCTTCGATGCGAAACCGCCTCGCACAAATAGAATCGGGGGCGCGTCGCCCAGTTGATCCAGCAGACTGGGATACTCAGGGGTCCCACGACAGACCAGTTGTGTCTGGTTCTCTCGACACCATGCCAGAATCGCGTCGACATCGACATGATGGTCCGCGTGCTCGATGGCGTGAATCAGTTTGGCACCGACGCCGCGGACTTCGCCCAAATCCGCCGCGCTGGCCGATAGCGCGGCCTTCGCGGAACCGAATCGCTGCAGCAGCGAGCGAAGGGTGCGCGGTCCCAGTCCGGGAATCATCGAAAGCAGCAACATCGAGTCGATGTCACATCCGCCAGCCGACAGCGGCGGCTGGATCTCACCACGATTCATCATATTGCCCCAAGAAACGCGATCGCTGATCGAATGCATATTATGCGAACGGTTGCAAGGAATCGTCAAACGTGGCCCCGGGGGAACAGGCCGAGCGTGCCCAGGTTGCAGGGATACAGGGATACAGGGGTGCTGGGGTGCTGGGTGGGGCTCCGTCGGGCGAGGCGCAAACGGCGCGGATTCGCCGATAAAAAGGGGGTAGTGCGCCTCGCGGTTTGCGACGGGCACATGGTTTGTCGAAATGCGGGCCGGAGAATCCCGGAGAGTCCACGGAAAGACCCGTCCGCTCGCGAGGAGATTGTCCGGGCATTCGAAGTAGGCCGAATCAAGCGAAGCGCCGATCCGGCATTGAACTCCGATTCGATGACGAGCGAGAACCAATGCCGGATCGGCGTCGCTGCGCTCCTTGATCCGTGTACTCGTTGAAATCCCCGTGTCAAATCCCCGTGTCAAATCCCCGTGTGAAATCCCCGTGTGAAATCCCCGTGTCAAATCCCCGTGTATTCCGCTTCGGACTGCAAGCCGCGAGGGGCACTCAAAAGCGGGGCGATTCCGGCGACGCTCTTCCACAGCTCCTGTCCACTCGCGTGAAACTGGTCGCCCGCTCGCGTGAAACTCGTCCCATTGGCATCGATTCGAATCGAAGTATCGCAAACCGCGCAAACTAGCTAGGATGCATCGGGCTGCGTTTGGAGCGAGCGCTTCGGTTCGAGCGAGAACCGGGGCGGGAAATGAACCGTAATGGGTCGGGTCCTCGGTCATCAGCCACACCGCGAGAGCGACGTCGCTCCGATTGTGAGCCGCGGCGACTGTTGCAGACGAATCCTCGGGCTGCCGGCCCGCCACACCTTCCAATGCCAGACCTTTCATGGGTAATCGAAACAAATCAGGCAAGAAGTCGAGGCAAGACTCAGGACGAGCGTCGCAGGGGAAAGTCGACCAACGAGACCCCGCGGAAGTCCGTGCCGAAACGTTTCGCGTAGCCGCTCAACGGGAAACCGTTGAAGCTTTCGTCGTCGCGTTCATCCTGGCGCTGCTGTTCCGCGCGTTTCTTGCCGAGGCGTTTGTCATTCCCACAGGATCGATGGCCCCCACGCTGATGGGCGCCCACAAAGACCTTGTCTGTGACCAATGCGGCACCTCATTCCAATGCGGTGCCAGTCGGGAAAGAAGCAGTTCGGAAACAAGCCTGGTGATTGTCGCTGGTGTTTGCCCCAACTGCCGATACGTCAACGCGCTTGATCTTGAACGCGAGAGCAACGACGCCACCTTCAACGGTGATCGAATTCTGGTCAGCAAATTTACTTATACCTTGACCGATCCCGACCGGTGGGACGTGATCATTTTCAAGTACCCGGGCAATCCCAAACAGAACTACATCAAACGGTTGGTCGGTTTGCCAAACGAAACGTTGACCATCCGGCATGGGGATGTCTACATGCGTCCCACCGGAACCGACCAGGAAGACGTGATCCTTCGCAAGCCACCCGGTACGTTGCTAGCGATGAGCCATCTGGTCTACGACACGGATCATCAGGCGCCGACGTTGATTGCTGCCGACTATCCCAGTCGTTGGCAGCCATGGGCGGAGGGGGCAAACGCGCCGCCCGAAGACTCGTGGAAGATCGAAAGGGATGCGGACGGTTTGACGGCGAGGCTGAAAGACACGGCGGACGACGGTCTGAAGTGGATGCGTTATTACCACCGCTGGCCGAACGACGAACAGTGGAACGCCGCGAAGCAGGGCGAGTCCCTTGCCGATGCCGATCCCTATGAGGGTCGCGCGATCACCGACTTCTACGCATACGACTCGTACGTTCACGTGCAAGCCGGATACGTCTACGAGTCGCGACCCTCGGCGCGCAAGGGTACCCGGTTCGAGCGACTGCTCAACGGCGGCTACTCACGGGGAGTGTTTTCGCCGGAATATGAGTCGGGGGTCGGCCCGGAACAATTCGGTCGACTCGCCGAGTGGGGCGGACAAGATTCGGGCCGCCAACAGATTGGACGGGACGGACTGCACTGGGTCGGCGACTTGATCTTCGAAGCCGATTTGGAAACGTCTGCCGAAAGTTCCGAAGCGATCTTGGAGTTGGTCGAAGCGGGGATTAAGTTTCGATGCCGTTTTGATCTGAAGACGGGACAGGTGAAACTGCAGATCGACGATGGTCAACCGCAAGACTTCGATGACGCCGACGGAGAGACGAACGCGGAGCCCACCGCGATGACTTCGGTTCGGGCCGGGACTCGTCACTCCATCCGCTTCAGCAACTCCGACGACCAACTGCTGCTTTGGATCGATGATGATCTGGTCGAATTTGATGCTCCCACCACCTTCAACTCGTTGGCGATGCGATCCGACGAAGAGAATCATCCACACTTTCTGGAGACGCATCCACTCGACGCGGCTCCGGTCGGCATTGCGGTTCGTGATGGCGAGGCCACGATTCATCGGCTGCGAATCGATCGCGACAAGTACTACATTGCCACGCAGGACAGCGACGCGGCGATGAGCGACTACGACATGAACACGCTGTGGAAGCTCGCCGGCGGGCGCGGGGTAACGCACAAAGAGATTCAGATGGTGTTCGCCATCCCGGATCTGTGGTCCGAATTCCCGGGCTGGGCAGCGCGGCGTCGTGTTTCCTTTGAGCTGGAGGAGGACCAGTTCTTTCCAATGGGAGACAACAGCCCGGAAAGTCTTGATGCCAGGTGCTGGGCGGGGTGGAAAGCACAAATCCCACTTCCTCGAGGCGTCAATGAAGACGCATGGATCTGGTCAGACAAGTCCTACGTCCCCAGAGATCTCCTGGTTGGCAAGGCGCTCGTGGTGTTCTGGCCGCACTCGTGGAATTCGCCGATCCCGTTCACGCCCAACTTTAAACGCATGAAGTTGATTCGATAGGGAAAGAAGGAGTCGCCCGAATGGAATCCCAATTGTTCGAGATGCAAGGATCGCAGCCCGAGCGGCCACGATCCGAACCAGTCTTGCAGGCGATCGACTTGCAGAAGACCTATGGTCGCCGCTGCGTCGTCGATGGAGTGAATCTGGAAGTCGGATCCGCTGAAATCGTCGGATTGCTCGGCCCCAATGGCGCCGGCAAGTCGACCAGCTTCCGGATGATCTGTGGCATGGTCGAACCGGATCGCGGCCGCGTCTACTTGGGCGGACGCGATGTTACCGATTGGCCCATGTTTCGACGCGCAAGAGACGGCCACATGGGCTACCTGCCCCAGGAACCAAGCGTGTTCAAGAAGTTGACCGTTGAGCAGAACATTTCGTCGCTGCTCGAGTTGTTGGGGATGGATCGGGCATCTCGCAAGGCTCGAACGGATGAGTTGCTCGAGGAGTTCAACATCACGCACATTCGCAAGAGCCGCGCCGGCGGACTCAGTGGCGGGGAGCGTCGTCGGCTGGAAATCGCCCGTTGCCTTGTTTCCGATCCGCGAATCGTCATGTTGGACGAGCCGTTTGCGGGCATCGATCCGGTGACCGTGCAATCAATCCAGGGCGTGATTCGTCAACTCAAGGACCACGGCATCAGTGTTTTGATCACCGACCATGCGGCGCGCGAAATCCTGCACACCGTGGAACGCTGTTACGTGATCTACCAGGGCCAGGTTCTCGTCGACGGGACACCCGAGGAAGTGAAACAACATCCCAAGGTCCGCCAAGAGTACCTGGGAGATCTTGACCGTGCCGAGAGCGGAACCCGGCACCAGCCCTCGACCGTTGCCCCGCCTCATTTCCGAACCGACAAGGTGTCCCAACAGGTCGGACGCCGGGTCACCGACCTCTAAGCGGCACCCTCTCGTCAGGTCGCCCGCCGCTTGTTGGCCTTGGGCACCTCGAGAGGATCCGTGCCGGCGACTCGGTTTCAGATTCGGCGAATCTTTGGTACATTTCCAGACCCAGGGGCAATGCCACCTCGCCGGTCCGCCAATCGCGTCGGCGGGCCGAACGAAAGGATGGGTGGCCGAGTGGTCGAAGGCACCAGTCTTGAAAACTGGCGTACGTTTGCGCGTACCGTGGGTTCGAATCCCACCCCATCCGCTTCTCATCGCGTCGCTGCGAATCCCAACACCGTTTCTTTGCCGGCTCCTCGGCGTTTGCTTGCCCTCGCCAACCGTCCGGTCGCTTGCAGACTGCTCTGAAACGGGCCCGATGTGCCGTTCTCTCCATTCCCAAGGCCCCTGCTCGTTGCAGCATCACTTTCTCCTCGTTGGTTGCGGTTGGGGAATCGACGTCGAGCAACACAATTGGGTATCAAGACGAAAGTGCAGACGTACGGATCCTGCCAGACATGGACGCCGCCGACCCCGGGTTCAATCCACCTTCCTTTGAGGTTCCGGCGAGACGATGCTCAATGGCGAGTGTGGATCACGTCTCTTTGGAGACACGGTCCATTCCCCGTCCTTCGATCACATAAGAATCGAGGTGCTGCTGGACTCGATGGTGCAGATGCCTCTGGCTGAAGAGTGACGACTTCGAGACATCGCTGTACTGGATCGGCACCTTCGAATCGCTGGGTGAAAAGCAGCTGAGAAGTTTGGTCACGTCCGTTCGATGAACTCCTGCCTGCTCTCGTTCAGATTCTTAATTTTTTGCTCCGTTTCCGCTAGCTTTCGTTGGCATTGATTGACAGCAGAGGAGACTTTCGAGATCGTCGTTGAGCAGGCGGACGATGCTTTCGAAAGTTTGGACTGGACTACCCAGTCGGCGATCAAGCCATCGAAGAAGAAGTCGGCGAACTTCGAGAAGCCTCCAATCTCCAGCGACATGTGGAGTCGCTCGTTAGTGTCGGCAAGCTCTTCTTGGAATCGCCGTAATTGTCGCTGAGCATGATGAGCGTGTTCCTTTGCCGAGTCAATTCTCGAGTGTTTCGCCATCGTGGATATCATGCCGCCACCCAGCATGTCCCACGTGCCCCAGTTCGCTGCTGATCCAAGTTCAGAGCTCACCTTCCGAAGGGACTTCAACGCCGTCTGTCCTGCGGCAACCGCCTCCTGGAGTTCTTCGCGGTCGGAGCTCAAGTCAGCAAGCTGCACCGACATTTCCATCAACTTTTTGGCACTGACGTCACCGGCACCAGCCAGCACCTTCTCTTTCTCGTCGAGAAGGCGATCATATTCAGCATCGGCGTCGAACAGCGGCGTCAATTCATCCTCGAGGCGTTCAACTTCCCGCTGAACATCCTTCACCAATTCCTGAGCCTCATCGTGTTTGAGCTTTGCTTCAAGAAACTCCTGCTGTTCCTTTCCGATCCGTTCGCCTTTTGTTCCCATCACGGAGTAGAACAGGCCCGTTAGGCTCAGCCCTTCGAGTTTGTCCACGTCGGCCTTCTCTCTAGCGAGCAGTTCTTTCAGGGTCGAGCACTTCATTTGCTCTTCTTGGACAGCCTTCTGTGCCTGTCCCAGCATCGCCTCCAGCTTACGCTTCAAC
>JARFQX010000175.1 GCA_029287555.1 Rubripirellula sp.
TGGACCAACCGAACGCAGGAAGCCGATCCGCCAAGCCGCTTCGGTGCCCACACCGATGCCTTTTAGCGGCTTATGGTCAGTTTCTCAGATTCTTGTCCCGGATTTCGAGAAGAGTGCAGCGAACCGATTTTTCTACGACGCTGAGGCCGATGCACCCGACATCAGTTTAGATCGATCAAACCGTGAGCTCGTACCGGCCAGTCAGGAACCCTTATTGTCCCGCTCGAGCTTCGGCTGCTCTCGCACGCTCAGCGTTGGCCTGAATTCCTCGATTCTCGAGAATTGAAGGCTCGGTCTTGGGCTACCTTCCGATTGGACCGCCACTGGCACCGCCGTTGCCGACACTCTGAAACGCGGACGACTCATGGCCCACCAAGATCCGTGGATCCTCAAGGAACTTTTGCATCGGGATCATGGGATAATGAACCGAGAAGCGACCATCGCTCAGCTCGCTGTTTCGCCCCTTAATCGCAAAGGCCTGGCTCACGGGATTTCCCGTCGATCGGTTCAATTCTGCAAAATCGCGGGCCGTCCGCATTGCCATCAGCATCCCACTCGAATCAGAACGAGTGATCACGTCGTCGCTGAATCCTTGATTTCGCAACCTCTGAATATGTACGTCCCGCACCAGTTGGCTTGCGTTGGCGGGTTGCTTACGAACGGCCCGGTATAACGTGAGCGCAAACTCGAGTTCCGAACGCAAGTCTTCCGGCCCTCGATAGCCCGATGCCGCGTGAAAAATCTCACCACTGGGTGTGAGGAACAGGCACTGTACGTTTTGTTTGCCGATCCCACGAGTACATAGACCGGCTGCATCGCTGGGAGCATGACCCACCGACGCGCCTGAAGTAGGGTCACCTTTAGTGTTGATTAATTGGCAAACGAAGTCGTTTTGCAACATCGTGCGAACGGCAGGGGACGAGAACGACACGGTCCTCATGGTGTGGCCGGCACTTCACATGAACCCCGCCAAGTCTCCCAACACGCGAAAGCACATGATTGGTTTGTCCGTCCCAACTTTGGACGGTTGCCCAGCCGCCAGCGCGCTCTCTAATGTTTGGTGCCAATTGATCCCATACAGCTTGACGGTACGGCCTTCCTGCAGTTCCTGCGGTCTCCGATCGGCCGCCACTCGTCTCGATTCCAATCTTTTGTGCCGCAGCAAATACCGACGATCGTCGCTGCTCAGACGTTCGATTGGAACATCGACAAATTGGCGATCGCGCAGTTCGATCGACACTGTTTTACCATCGCTCGATATCGAAACGAGCTTGGCCTCGACCTCATACTCTCCCGACTTGTCCTTCCATTTTCTCCGTGGCTCATCGGCCGGGCTGCAAGTCGCCAGGACTGCCAATCCTAAAAACAGGACGATCGATCGCTTGTACTTCGTCATCACGCATCCTTCCACAACTGCAGGTTGTCTTTCGCATTGTCTTTCGCAGGTGGATTGAACTCGTTGGTGGGCTTACCATTCCGCGGCAAGAACGGGTTGTCACCTGGCCGATCGGGTTTGGGCGCCGCTTTGGGTTTGGGCACCGCCTTGAAAACATCTAGGAGATTCCTCTCATTCAAACCGCCTATGTCCAGCGGCTGCAACGGCCCGAACACCTCTTGTTGAGCCTTCTCAAATTCCTCCACCGACGAAAACTTGCGAACCTCTCCATTGATGTTGATCATCCCTTGAAACGAACGGGCCTCGGCTGTATCGCTATTGGAAGATTGTCGCGCGGCAGCTTCAGCCAATTTGCGCTGTAGCTGAATCACATCGTCTAGATTCTCGAAGCCCATGCGGACACCATTAAGGCTTACCTCTCCGGCTGCCCTGCCGCCGCCGTATAGCCGGACCACCGACGCCCAATCACGTTCGAGTTGTTCGACCGAATCCCGAAACTGTATCTCAACACGCTGCCGAACGGCCTCAAAAGCTTCCGGCGAATCAAAGTCCATCTCACGTCCGTTCACACTGATAAGACCGGAAAACTTGCCACCAGCACTTTGAGATGTCATCGCCAGGGGGCTTCGCGGGTCGGTATCGGAAGCTTGCCACACCGTGGCTCGATTCACGTCCGTCGATGTCAACAGAAGTGGTTTTCCATTCGCTGACGTTGCCCAGGGTTCGACTGTCACCTCCCCGTCATGAACCAACACATCGCTAGCCCCGTTTTGATTGACCGCCAGTTCAACCGTCGCGATCTCACCGATCACATTGGATGTCGGCGTTCGCAATCTCACCTCGCCGGCCGACCTTGGCACAACGGCCGCCAGCGTTCCACGATGGATCGCAAGCTGACTGGGCGAATCGAGCTTGAATTCCGTTGGGCCAACCAGCCGCACAAGCGTCCCGTTATCCAACTTGATCTCCGCCTCACCACGCTCCAAACGAAACTGGCCGGGCCGAAGTCGGCTGCCCTCAGCTCGCGGACGATCCCACGAGCCAAACTCGGTGGACACGAGCGTGCCGACACCGGGTTCGGACACTATCGGAATGGCTCTCGGCGTCGCCGAACGGCTCGGATGCTCACGAGTCTGGTCCGGTGGCATCCGATCGGCTACCTGCGATCGATTCGAGAATACAATCCCGACCAAGGAGCCAGACACAAAGAACAACGCCAGAGTGGCAACAGCCGCGAGTGGTTGGACTGGTCGAGCACGCATCCAACCATTTTTGCGCCGACGCCGCCGCTCACACCGGATCACAGGGACTGCACTCGCTACCTGCTCGACGGCGGGTGTCCTATCCGGTTCCTCTACGATCGGAGGCGGTTGAGGAGGATCCGCAAGTTGCAGGCTGTTTTGACTTTTAACGAGTCGGGTCATCACGCCATTTACAAATTTGTCCTCCTCTTCAAGGGGAATCGAAAGCGCCTGCAAACAGCGGTGTATCGTATCATCGGCGAGCAATTCTTTGCGCGTCTCCTCATTCGTCAACAATGTCTCACGCAGTTTCGTTTCTTCCTCACCTGTGATCCCTTCATCGGAAAGGTATCGAGCCCAAAGCTCGCGCGTTGTTCTTAGCTCACCATCCATCGAAGTTATCTCCAGCTGCTTGTTTTCTGTTCAACGCATCGTCGCAAAACGTCGCGAATTCGAAGCAGCGACATGCGAATCGTTCCCGGCTTGCGCTCCATTTGCCTGGCAATTACAGCAGCAGGGAGGTTCTCAAAATAGAATGCTTCAACCATGCGCCGCTGATCGTCGCTCAATTGCTTCACACATCCTCGGAGCACATCGAGTTGCTGCATCTGCAGGTCCATGTCAATCGCATCATCATCACACTCAGCAATCTGCAATCTGTCCACCAAGTCGGCCAGTGTGATGCTGCTATGCCTGGCCTGTTGACGAAAATGACTGACGATCAAGTTTCGCGTGATGCCGAGCAGCCAAGACCGGATCGAACCCTGTCCTCTAAACGTCGCGATGTTTCGAAAGGCGTGGACGAATACGTCCTGCGCTATATCATCAGCCGCCGGGCCGCGACCGAGTTGCCGACAGACGACGGCCCGCACGTCATGCTGGTACAAACGCACCAGCTCCGCAAAGGCCTCATGAGAACCGTTTTTCGCCCGCATCACGACCGAATCCAGATCTTCCACTCGATATTCGCTCATCGAAAGTGACATGCACAACTAGTTGCGCGTAAGTCGTAAACGTCACAGGAAAAAAGCTCGAACCGTTAGATTCTTCCTGAAAATGCGGGGAAAGTCGCATTTCTGCTGCAGTGTTCGCCCTGATTCTCATCATCGTCGCTGGCCGAACCAAGGGCATAGCGACCAGATTGAGCTAGCAGCAAGAGATTTGAGTCTGAGGAACAGTTCCCGTAACGGCGTTTCCCTCGCCCGAACCAGTGGTCGCGCACTCGCGTGCAATTAACAACGGTTGGACCATTCTACCGCAGGAAGCCGATCCGCTTCGAGGCATCGGTGGTCAGACCGATGCGAGTTAGGCCACAGTTTAGATCCTCTGAGGGTTTACAGAACGCTCTTCAGCAACCGCGACGCCGCGCCTTCGCCGCGCCTACGGCAACACGCCCGATTCGATCAGTCAGTGTAGGCACGCTCGTTGCCATCCGAATCCATTCCAAACATGATTTCCATGAAACGCGAGAAAAACTCAATCATGTCTTGCTGAGGATGGTGCAAAGATCGCTCCTCCTTAAGAGCTCTTTC
>JARFQX010000197.1 GCA_029287555.1 Rubripirellula sp.
CCGAAAGCGGCGGTTCCAATCCCGGCCGCACGGCAAACAAGGCTCGCGAGAACCTGCGAGCGATCATGTCCTGGGCCTGGGAGCATGACCATTTGGCCAAGCTCCCCTCCTTTCCGAAACCGAAGCCACAACGCGATGTTGTCGGCTGGCACGATCTGACGAAACCCGATCTCAACGCTCTCTACTTCGCCACTTGCCAACTGCCACGACTACGCGGCTGGAATCAACCGCTCACGGTCGGCCATTACTGCCGTGCCGCACTGGTCGTGTTCTTCAATTACGCGGCCGATACGGGGACGGTATTCGAATCGGCTGGCGTTCAAAGCGATTATGACCCTCCCGCAACCGAACGCATTCACGGCGCTACATCACGGTGAAAGCTAAGTCCTCGGCCAACTGTTTGCTCACGCTGGAAGGGCCGCCGAACTACTCAATGCTCTGATAGAGACTAGCCTTGTCTATTCGACTATCACTGCATGTCTTCACGCTACTGTTTATTGGTCTGCAGCTTTTGGCGGTCGCGCCGATTCCGATTCGTGCGCTGCGGCAGCGGCCTGTAATCGGACAGCTTGATCGCGTACACTCGACGGCCCCCAGTCGTGTCGACGATTGACGACTTAGTGCCGCATCCACGCGTGTATCGCTGACGAACCAAGGAGCGGCGGAACAACTAGCCGGGTCCGGCGATCGCGGACGTCCGGTTATTGGACGGTGTACTGTGCCAACTTTTCACTTCGAAGCGATGGGCACCGCGGGCAAAACCGAGGCGGGGCACATCCAGGCTGCGAGTGCTGACGAGGCGATGCAGATGCTTCGTATGCGTGGTCTGTTTGTGACCAAACTGAAGAATGGGCTGTCCGCAGCCAGAGACGATGGAAGACCCTTCGTGCCCGTGGACAGATCCAGCAGCGCGTCGCCGACATTGCTCTTGGCTGTCGCTGCCGTTGGTCTGGCCAGTCTTCTCTTCGGCTTCGGACTGTTTGGCTGGGAGATGCAATTCCGCGCCGGTGCGAAGAAGGTCACCGCATTGAAAGTGCGCGATGCTGTTCATGGGACTGCGCTGCAGATTCGCGACGGGAAACGAGTCATCGAGTTCCCTGCTCATTCGGAGGACAACCACGCATTGGGGCCCGTGGACGTACTCTACAATCCTAAGATCAAGGCAGCCAGGTATCAGTACGAAAGCAACGTGAGGCTGCAAGGCGGTTCCTTCTTTGCCGCCTTGGGCAGCTTGTTTGTGCTGACGGCTTTGGTGGGATTGCGAAACCTGCGCGGGGGCGTTCCCGCAGCCGACTGGACAGATCTCAGCCTCTTGCTCGCTGGAGTCGCCGCGTCGAGTGCCGTGGTCTGCTGGGTAATCGCATCGTTCGAAACGGGTTGGCGATGGAAATTCTCCACGTGCATTCTTGCGATGCTCATGACGGGCTTGGCGATCGCGGGTCTTACTGCCGTCAAGCATGGCTTTCACAGTCTCCTCAGGATGGTTAGGAGCGATTGATCAAAGTCCATGCCGATTTGCAGCCATCATGATCGACCAGATCAGTTAAGCGAAGCGGCTACATCGTTGGCAAAAGTCATGTCTACCCCCGCGACGCGGGACAATTGCGGTTCGCCACCGCAGCCGATTTGTAGTGATTCGTCCCGATCCCGCCTGGCTCGAATTCGCCGTCGATCCGCTGGCGAGGCCGATTCGGTCGTGGGATGATTGCGGCTGACGCACACGTTTGCCTGCTGCACCATCGCGCAGATCTAATTCCACGGGCAGGGCTGTTTTGTTCAAGTTGCAACTTCTGATTTACGCCCCGGTCGCATTCACAGCGGCCGTCTTGTTGTTGGCTGCGATATGGGCGGGCATCAGCACAAGGCACTGGTTTGTCCGCGCGTCTTGGCTGATGCGACCGATCGCAAAGAATGTTTCTGGGACCCGTCGCCGTTTGCTACTGTTGGCACGGACTGGGTCGACGATCGCGTTAGCACTTGTTCTGATTCCGATGTCCGTTTTGTACTTTCGGATGCTCCGTGGATCGCCGACGCCGCCAAATACCTATCAGGATCATCCGAACATTTACATTCGCGCCGTGGAGATTGTGGATGAATTGGCCCGCTTGAATCCAAGCGAATTACCCATCGTCACGTATCAAACGCCGACGACATCGGGCAAGGCAAAACGCCTGGAACAACTTCAAAAAGAATTCATGCGGGAGGTCAAAACTCCCGGGCATGTGGCGTTTAAGCTTGAGGACGCTTCGTTCAGTCAAGTTTTTGAGACACAGCAGGCGAGAAGCGTGGCCAAAATGCTGGACGCGGAAGCAGCGGTCGCGGAAAAAGCAAACCGCGTTGATCAGGCGTCGGAATATGCATTGGCATCAATCCAATTCGGCAACTCACGATCACGCGGCGGGGTGCTGATCCAATGGCTGGTCGGCGTCGCGGTCGAAGGGATTGGAATGAACAGAATCCTCGACGTACGAGACAGACTAACGGTCCCAAGAATGCGGGCGTTGATCTCCGAGCTACAGAAGATCGACCAATCACGCGAGTCACTAGAGTTGATCCAAGCCCGCGATGCGGCGTTTACTGACCGCGAGTACAAATGGGTGGGCCGGCTGACGGCGGCACTCTATCAGTTGTGGAACCCGGATTTTAGCTCACCCCAAGAAAAGGCCGTGCGAAATGCCCAGCTACGTCGGGACAGCGCGTTGCGATTGACAATTGCTGACCTTGCCGTTCGCTGCTACCAGTTGGATAACGGCAATCCGCCCCGCGAACTGAACCAATTGGTGCCGGAATACTTGGAAGCTTTGCCGATCGATCCGCATTCCGGGAAACCGGTGCTGTACCAATTCAATCCACCGGGACAATGGATCATCTATTCGGTCGGCAGCGACGGCAAGGATGATGGTGGTGTCTTTGGGTCTTACACCGATACTCTCGGCAAATCCGGCTATGACTTGGACCTGGACATCAATCGGGATTGGTGGACGCCCGGGGAAAGACTGAGTTGTACAAGGGCACGATCGCCAAGTTTCGGGCTAGATTCTGGACACATGCAGCCGCGTTGCGTCCTTCCATGGCCGAAGAATTAAGGGTGCGTGGCTGGCCTTTAAAGCGCTGCCTCTTGATCCCCTTTCGTGCTGGCGGATGCATCGCCCGATAGCAGTTGCGACCGCAATCAACTCACATCGGTGCGCTCACCGAAGCGGGTTGGACGCACGTTTCTCACCGGTGCTGGTTCGATCGTGGCCCCTCTCCAGCGCAGTGATCGCCCCCAAGTCCTGTCTAGAGAACGCCGACCCCATAACTCCGAGCTGGACGACGCTACAATTCAACGTTACCCAAATTCCACGAGGAAAGATTCAATCATGAGATTCGCGACCGCGATTGCGATCCTGTTCTCTGCGTCACCTGCCATCGGGCAGAGCGTTGGACCAAACGCATCGTCTACGCCGAGGGCACTTCACGACTACGTGGACAAGTCTGATGATGCTTTCAATTGGAAACTTGTGAACACGACTTCGTTTGATGCTGGACGTGTCTATGAACTGAGGCTTACCTCGCAGAAATGGCATGGCATCCTTTGGAAGCATGCCGTTGAAATCTACGAACCAGTGAATTGCAAGTTCCCTGAGCATGCTCTGCTTTTCGTCACCGGTGGTAGCAAGCCTGGTCCGCCCAGCAAAAACGATATTCAGATGGGAATGAAGCTCGCTTCCACTTGCAGCGCACGAGTTGTGATGTTGCATCAAACACCGAATCAGCCGCTGCTTGGGAATCGGAAGGAAGACGATCTGATCACGGAAACATGGCTCAGGTACCTCGACACTGGAGATGAAACCTGGCCTTTATTGTTCCCAATGGTTAAGAGCGCCGTCAGAACAATGGATGCCGTTGAACAGTTTTCCCAGACCAAGTTCACCCAGCCGATCAATCAGTTCGTGATCACTGGCGCCTCGAAGCGGGGCTGGACCAGTTGGCTAACGCCGGTTGCCGACAAACGGGTCATCGCAACAGCACCAATCGTGATTGATGTATTGAGATTCCGAGCGCAGATGAACCATCAGCTTGAGACCTGGGGAACGTTCAGCGAGCAGATCATCGACTACACGAGCAAAGGGCTTGTTAAACGACCGGGCGAAGCGGAGTCTGATCGCGAGTTCGCTCTGAGAACAATGATGGATCCGTTTACGTACCGAAGAAAACTCACGCTACCTAAGTTGTTGATTGTTGGGACGAACGATCCCTATTGGGTCGTCGACGCGATGAACTTGTACTGGAAGGATCTTGAGGGGCGAAAATACATTCGACAGATACCAAATGCCGGGCATGGCCTGGAAGGAGGTCAAGATCATGCGCTGACGTCGCTGGCGGTGTTCTTCAGACACGTCGTTTCTGCTCAAGCATTGCCGGACTTGTCGTGGAAGATAGGCGAGGACAGCGGGCAATTGACACTGACCATGTCTGCCAGCGTCAAGCCTTTGACAGTGCGATTCTGGAAAGCTCGATCCGACGATTCTGACTTTCGCGACGAACAGTGGAGTAGCTCCGAACTGTCTCAAACTGATTCCAACTGGGTCGGGATGACGAAGCTACGCGACTCCGAACATGTCGCAGTCTTCGGTGAAATGGAGTTCGACTTCAGTGGACATCCCTGGTCACTGACCACCTTGGTTTATCGAAGGTAAACAAGACTCGATCGTTCATTGCTTGGCTCTTGCGAATTGTTGGACATCGACCGCAAATTCACGAGCGACCTAAGACCTATTCAAATCCATCGGTAGCGAATAAAGGCCAAGGGTTGTGAATCGGGCACAAGCTGATTCAATCTGCGCCGTCCTCTTGCGTTCGGGTGCATCGCCTGCGCGACTTGGCTCCATCCCGCAGGCGCACACTTCACTTTGATTCGGACCGTTTCTGGGCGAATTGCGCAGCAAGCCGCTGAATCCGCGGAGATGTCGCTGAGTCTTCCGCAACACCATTTTTCATGAAGCGTTTAAGCTCCAACGCGTCTCACATCGTCCGTTGCTCTCTCGGCCAATGAGTGGATGAACGGACGTGTCTGGGACGACACACTCAGGCCAGATCCCTTGGGATCGTCGGTCACCGCGTATATGCTGAACTGTTTTACAGGGGGGAGGACCGCGGCGTGCCGCCGAAAGACGCTTCAATTTGGGGCCCGGCAGAGAAACTCCTCGTCCTCTGGAGTGCGGTCGCGCTGGCGTCGACGGGTCTGGTAACCACGTTGTTGAGTGCTTCGTTTCCCATTCTTACGGTGGTGTGGATTGGTGTTCCCCTGGTCTCTGTACTATCGACCGGAGATGCAAGCCGATCTGGAATTCGCCCAATTGCGTGGAGGCTGTTCTTGCAAACCACTGCGATTTACGTGAGTCTCCTGCTGCTTGCCACTGTCCTCGTCGAACCGTGGTCACACACATACGAAGGTCTTTTGAGGTTGGCACTAGACCGCCCAAGCCCGGATACAACGTTCGCTTGGCTCGTCCGTCTGAACCGTCCGTGGTCTCTGACCGGCATGGCGATCTACAGCGGATTGACCACGCTATTTGCCGAGGAGTTGTTTTTTCGTGGTTGGTTGCTTGGGGTCCTAAGGAGAAGGATGAATGCGTTCAAGGCTGTCTTGATACAGAGTCTACTTTTCGTGCTGCCAAACCTGATTGCCGTATGCTTTGTGCCATTACTGCAGGGGACTCTTTACGCCATCGTTTATTCATGGTTGGTGGTTGGCATTGGGGGCGGATGGGCGGCATCTCGCACGCAGAGCATCTGGCCCAGCCTGGTATCATTGACAGCCGGCAACCTGGTCTTTTGCGCCATTGTCCTCTGAAGTCTTCGATCCAATCGCGTCATGCTCGGCGCGTGCGCAGCCGTGCTCGGACAGGTTTCGGGGAGGTGTGCAGCCAAGTCCCGAAACTGCAGAAATGTTTGTACCGAAGCGTCGAAGCGGGGTTTCTTTCTTCTTTGTCAAGTGAGTGAGGTCTCTGTTGGGGTCGATCGACCACGTGCGTCTCATTCCGGTCCACGCGTTGGCCAGCCACGCCATGTCGTCGATCATGGCCTTCGCCGACTCGGGCAACGCGATGTCCTCCGGATGGCGGTAGAGTGCCACCTGTTTCGAGCTTTTGTTGGAGAAGACGTAGACCAGCAGGCCGTCGTCCGTGATTCGAAAGACTCTCTTGGTCACAAGCACGACCTCGTTGTCGGCCAGGCGCAATGTCTCAATCCAGTACTCGAGCCAGCGGTCTTTTTTCGTCCACTTGCCGCGGTAGCGTCTGACGTAAGTTGTGACCTCAAAATTTACATCAGCAGGAGCCGTTGTCTTGTAAAAATGCGCAGCCGTCCTGCCAATTCCAATCAAGCGAATGACTCATGTCGTAACACCTTCAGCTTCGCCCAGTTCGCCGGTAGACGCACAGACGTGCGAGAGGCGGAACTCTGCCCATCGCGGCCATCGCAACCGTCGGCGCAACGCTCCTCGGATGCATCGACTTACCGGAGTTAGCTCAGATTAATCGTCGCACACTTGCTGGCGGAATTGTCTGTGATGTCATATTCGTAACCACTGGCCTGTTGTGGCTGTCACGGCAGTCTCGCTCACCGCAACGGGTGGCTGGGCCCATATTCTGAATCGCCACGACACTTACGATTTTCTCTGTCCGCTGGAGCCTCTCGCCACTGTTTGTCGCAATTGGAAAGTCTGACGAGGGATTCATGTCCGAACGATTGGGCATGAATCGGTGGACGATCCCACTAATCACTATGGCTGTTGGAATACCGATTGCGGTCTACGTCATAAAGCAGCACTGCGATCAAAGGACGGTCGGCTTGCTCGCACTTGGCTTTCTTGCTGCGTTTTGTGGCGCGGGTCTATGGGACACAGTGGTAGGCCCGTGGTTGTTTTAGCGTGATGCGCTCCAGCGCTGTCGCGATGGTGGCAAGCTCCTGCGAGAGCCGGAATGATGGGCGAGACGTCCTTGCGGTAACGGTGCATAGATCACCGCTAATGGCTGATTCTCTTGTCCCTCTTCGTGACAGAGGATGCATCGCCCAGCGCGTCGAAGCGAAATCCGCACGACGCACAGTCCGAGAAATCTCGGACCAGATTGTGAGCAAACTGCGCCATAAGCTGCTAATTGACGGAGGTGTGATTACCGAAGCGGCGGAGCAGGATTCGTTCGTGCGGTGTGTTGGTCCAACCTGCTGCACGAAGAAGAATTTGGAATTGCGGTCGGTCGTTTGCACCGACGCGGGTTAACTAGACTGCAAGAGTGGGGTGTTAAGCTCGAATTGGAGGAGCCGAGCCCGAGTTACCCAAGTGCAAACGGTCTGAATGAGACCGAGGAAGATTCCGCAGAGCGTCGATTTGGCGATACCGGTTTGTAGTCAGTACACCGGACCAAGCTCAATCTGCCGTGATCCGAGTTTGCGGGGAATCCACGCGCCATCGGAGCAAGGCCAATCCGGAACTGGAATGGATTCAAGGCTGTCGCGTCGTCGAGTCGGCCAAGCAGACCAGAAACTGATCGGTGAGGGCAGTGGAATCAAATATAGTCGGACATTTTTTGGATTCTTGTTAACGATTCCCGTTCGCAGTCGGCATACGGTCAATCTACTGTCGTGTCGCATCAGTCGTGATTATGGACGAAAACAAGAAACGCGAAGAGTTCGCCCAGAACTGGCTGGAGGCCGAGCCTTCGGTATCGGCGTACGTGTTTGCGTCTATCAGCGGCTTTCATGATGCTGAAGACGTCGTTCAACGGATCGCTCAGGAGCTGGCGCGTCGATTTGATGAGTACGACTCGGGTCGGCCGTTCGTTGCATGGGCGCTGTGGATTTCCAAATCGCGGGTGATTGACTTTTACAGGGCCCAGGGGCGTGCTCAGGTTGTTTTCTCGGACGAATTGCTCGGAAGACTCGCTGACACGATTGCCAGTCAGGCTGACGGCCGGAGTCGACGTCGCGAAGCGTTGGAAGCCTGTCTAGATGAACTCCCGCCAAGGTCGCGCCGACTGCTCGACTTGCGGTATGTGGAAGAATTATCGGCCGAAGAAACGGCTCGAGAAATCGGTTCCACTAGTCCTCAATCAAGCGAAGCTTTGTTCGCGTTTGAATTAAAAAACTCGAAACCACCGGGGTTTCTCGTGTGTATTGGAGATAGCAACAACTTCAATCCGCACGCGAAAACGGAGGTTCCGAGTGAATACCAAATTACGAAAACAACTCGCCCAACGCAAACGCCGACTTCGACGGCGACTTTCGGTTAAGCATGGCCGGTGGCAATCGCCCATGATCCGTCCAGCAAACATCAAACTCCAACTTGCCGAGCGCGGGCACGCGGTCACCTGTGGCGGGATCGCCGCGATCTTGCAGTTGATCAAGGCGATTGACTTGCGGAAATCGTTGAACGATTCGGCCAGCGTGTTCAAGTTGCACCTGCCCTATGATGAGGCCGATCATATTCTCAATATCGCGTTGAACCTGCTAGCCGGTGGCACGTGTTTGGATCACCTTGAGCACCGACGGAACGACGAGGCGTATCTCGATGCACTGGGAGCCACGCGGATCCCTGATCCCACCACCGCCGGAGACTTCTGCAGACGCTTCTCGAGCATGAAGCTCTGGATGGTGATGCAGGGAATCAATCAAGCACGTCAGCTGGTCTGGAAGCAACAAGAAGACAGTCTTTTCGACTGTGCCACGATCGAAGCGGACGGCACGCTGGTCGAAACGTTTGGCGAGAAGAAAGAAGGGATTGGTATGAATTACAAAGGCCAGTGGGGTTACCATCCGCTGGTGATCTCCCTGGCCGAGACGCAGGAA
>JARFQX010000208.1 GCA_029287555.1 Rubripirellula sp.
GAGGTTCGCAGGATCCGAACGATTTCTGAGACGCTTGACAGTTGGCAGGGGTCGGATTGGTTCGGCGTGATCCGAGACGAGATGACCAAGCATTGCGCGTCGCACTACGACCAGGGCCAATCGTTATGGTCGAGCCCTTGGCGGCAGTATTCGCTCTACCAGGCGTGGCGATCGGCGGCACGGTATGATCGAACCTTCGAGTGTCTTGGCGTGGACGGTTTTCGCTCGTTTGTTGGCGCCCTTCCTCACGATCCCGATGCAGCGGTAGCGGTGCTTCTCGAGAATCTCGGGGTCCCGGAAGAGCTTTGGGAAGATGTCTTGCAGTGTCACGCCATGGCGACCATCGGGTGGAGTTCCTGGACTCGCTACAAGCAACGTCAGGCGGAGTCGACCGGTGAAGAGGATACCGACTTCGCGGGATTGTTGGCGATCCGTTTGGCGTATGAGGTCGCTCTGGCCAAGCACCACGACTTCCATTTGGATTGGAATTCGGTTCTTCGTTGTCGTCGATCCATGCAAGAGATGGAAGGCAGCGATGAGGTGCTTTTACGTTACGCCCTGCTCAAGGCCAGCGAGATCGCTTACCGACGCAAGCTCCTAGGAGGGTTGACTGCTGGAGACAACGGTTCGGCGGTCGACACCTCGGGCCGGGCGCTCGCTCAAATGGTGTTTTGCATCGACGTTCGCTCCGAACGAATTCGTCGCCACCTCGAAGCGGCCTGCGATCGAATCGAGACATACGGGTTTGCCGGATTCTTCGGACTACCGATCGCGTACGTGCCCCTTGGTGAGTCCGAGGCGATCGACCAGGTTCCGGTGCTGCTCTCGCCCCAGTTCCACGTTCACGAGCGGATCGATTCCACGGAAGACGGAACAAACGAACGGGCCCTGGCCAAACGTTCGCGGTTGCGTTCCCTGCGAAAGTCTTGGAAGGAGTTCCAGTCGTCGGCGGTCAGTTGCTTTGGCTTTGTGGAATCGGCCGGACTGCTGTACGGCTTGAAGCTGGTTGCCCGGTCGCTAAAAATCGGCGCGGTGGACGGTTCACGGTTCGACGGTGTCGCCAAGGAAGATCGCAAGCACTTGGGGCCCTGTCTTGCGGGCTTGGAGTCTCAAGGCGTGGACTTGGCGAAGCAAGCGGAGATGGCCGAGGCGGTCCTGCGCGGCATCGGCATTGTCGAGAACTTTTCGCGGCTTGTCGTGCTTTGTGGCCATGGCAGCCAGACCGAGAACAATCCGCTGCAAGCGGGACTCGACTGTGGTGCTTGCGGCGGACATTCCGGCGAAGCGAACGCTCGATTTGCGGCGAAGTTGTTAAACCAGTCCGCGGTGCGGGCGGCCCTCGCTCAGCGGGGGATCGCGATTCCGCACGATACCCGCTTCGTCGCCGCGTTGCACAACACGACGACGGATGAGGTCAAGTTTTTCGACGTCAATCTGGTCCCGGAATCTCATCGGGCCGAACTGCAGGAGTTGTCGCAACACGCTCAGATCGCGTCGCGGTCAACGCGTTCGGAACGGCTCGGCTCACTTCCCGGCGACGGCGAAAGCGACTTGATCCGACGCAGCCAAGATTGGTCCGAGGTTCGACCCGAGTGGGGCTTGGCCGGTAATGCAGCGTTCATCGCTGCCCCCCGAAGTTTGACCGAACCGATTTCACTCGCCGGTCGGTCATTCCTTCACAGCTACGATTACCGACGCGATCCGGAATTCAAGGTTCTGGAACAGATCATGACCGCGCCGATGGTGGTCGCCCACTGGATCAACATGCAGTACTACGCATCGACGGTGGATCCGCAACACTTCGGCAGCGGCAACAAGGCGATTCACAACGTGGTTGGTCGGTTTGGCATCTTGTCGGGTAACGGCGGCGACTTGACCACTGGATTGCCTTGGCAATCGATTCACGACGGCGAGCAATTCCAGCACCATCCGCTGAGGCTGCTGGTCATCTTGGCGGCCCCGCGCGAGGCGATCGATCAGATCATCCAGAAACATGACTCGGTTCGAGACATGCTCGCCGGTGGATGGCTCCAACTGGTCGCTCTCGAAGATGGCAACTACTACCGTTTGAGCCAGCAACAACAGTGGGACCGACTCGCCGATTCGTTCAGTGAAGACTTGAACGAACCGTCCAACGACAACCTGGTACCCTCCCTTTAGTTGAACGAGCACGAGCACGAGTAGAGCACGAGTAGAGCACGAGCACGAGCACGAGCACGAGCACGAGCACGAGTAGTGTACGAGTACGAGTGCAAAACACTTTTTTGGACGCTTTGACGAAACGACTTACCATCCTTCATGGAAATGGACTCAATCCACCAATATCTGGAGATCAATCGATGATTACGAAGATGCCCGAGACCAGTGCTGCAGCCTTGATCGATTCGTTTCGGCAGGCAAGGAACGCCGCCAAGACGGAGCTTGAGTGGTTGGTCATCGCCCACGACGACGAACGTCTTGTCGACTCGTTGACTTCCTCGCTTTCGGACGTCGCGCCCCATCTGATGGAGATGCCGCAGTCGGATTGGGATTTTTGCCAGGGCGGTTTGGCCGAAGCGATTGAGTGGGCGGTCAACCAGGGCTCAATCAAACACCTTGTGTTGGTCGGGCATTCCCAAGCCGAAGACGAAATCGAGCATGTCTCACCGGCCGGACTTCCCTCACGGAGTGATGGCTACCGTCGTCTCCACGCCGGGGTCACGCGTACTTCCGTGCAGACGAGGAAATCACAGGATCTGCTTGAGAAACAATTGGAAGCACTGACGGCGATGAAGAGCGTCCGCAAGAAGGTGTTGGATGGAGATTTGTTTGTTTACGGCCTCTTCTTTCTGGCTCAAAGCGCGACCTTCCTGGCCTACGATCCCGATCGGAAAGATTTCCTTCCGTTGATTTCCTGAGGCGTCGTAACGTCTTCCAAGGCATTTGCGACTCGTGCGCGGGCTACGTAAATGGCCAGACGGGTCACCTCGGCTCGTCATCTGGTCGAAGTCCACTTCGCTTCACGATGAATTTGCACGCTCCGGGGAAAGGGACAAGAAAATGGAAAGTTCAACCGTAGCGGCGAAGGCAAGTCGGTTCATCGACTCGACCGACTTGCCCGCATCGCCGCATCTGCAAAGGCTCGAGGCGGAGAGTATTCATATTCTCCGCGAGGTGGCGGCAGAGTTTGATAACCCGGTGCTGCTCTATTC
>JARFQX010000323.1 GCA_029287555.1 Rubripirellula sp.
GGTCGTTGGTCTCGTGGGCTCGGAGATGTGTATAAGAGACAGCGTTTGAAGTTCCCTCCACGCTTGAGCGTGTGTTTTTGGTGCGCGCGGTCAATCAGGATCTGCCGCATCGAACGGGCTGCCGCGGCAAAAAAATGACCACGGCTATTCCAGTGCAATTCGGGATTACCCACCAATCGGAGGTATGCCTCGTGAACCAATGCGGTCGGCTGCAGCGTCTGGCCTGGTATCTCCTTCGCCATCGCTCCGGAAGCAAGTCGCTTCAGTTCGGCATACACCAACGGCAATAGCTCCTCGGCAGCCGCCGTATCCTGCTTGGCGGTTTCCAGGATGCTGGTAATCGTGTCGCGCTGGGCGGTCTGCATTGTTCCAGTGTATTGAGCGGAGCAGAACTGGGTCGCGGCCACCCCTCATTGTCGGGGGTCGCCCATCGCGGATTCGGTAGTTTCCTAGGAATTACGCGGTCGCTTTCTGGCAAACACGCGGTCCTTTTCTAGGAAAATAGACGCGTCTGGCAGATTTGTCGTTCCCATTTTGATCCGATTTCCAGCACTGATTTCTGGGGAGCTGTGCATTGGCAGCTCGCGGTGAATGCGCGCGAGGTGAATTCGGGCCACCGGCTGGGAGGCTGGTCGAGGACGTCGACGTCGTCGTGACCACTGGCTTGTCTGGCGGTCGATCCGCCCGGCGCGTTCGATTTCCCTCGCGGCTCCATCGCGGTCCCACCCTTCTCGACCATCTACCGAACTTATCCGTTCGCAGACAGAACAAGAAAAATGGTTAGCTCACATCAATTTGCTCAAGCCAAGTCCCGCTCGACTCGATCTCGGCGCGCCCGACGACGGACGAGCTCGATGGAACGGCTGGAACTGCGTCAGTTGCTGGCCGCTGATCTGTCAAGCGACGGGATCGTGGCCGACTCGGTGGTGGAAGCCGCCCTCATTGAGTCCGCATCGCAATCCGTCTTTCCCGTGACGCTGAGCTCCGACACGGCAGGACAACCGTCTGAGCAATGGAAGGCGACGCAGTTGTTCATCGTGGACTCGGGAATCGCGGGCTACGAAGAACTGGTGACTGGGATCCATCGCAGTTTATCCGGGCAGGGAAACCTGATCGCAGAAGTCATCGTGCTCGACGCGAACCGCGACGGTGTGCAGCAACTGAGCGAGCAGCTGAAGGGCCGTGAGGGATTGCAGGCGATCCACATTCTGTCTCATGGTTCGTCGGGCAGCCTGCGGTTGGGAAAGACGCAACTGAATTCCGCGACGCTGGAAGGACGCCTGCACGAAATCAGCGAATGGAATCGGTCGTTGGCCGTCGGCGGAGACATTTTGCTTTACGGCTGCAACGTCGCCGATGGATCGATTGGGGTCTCGTTCATCGAACGCTTCGCCGCCATTTCGGGGGCCGACATCGCAGCATCCACGGACTTGACGGGCGCCGCCGATCTGGGCGGTGACTGGCGACTGGAGTATGCCACAGGAATCATCGACATCGCTCCGCTCTCTGGCGAAGACTCCCGTGCAAGTTTCGCAGGGGTGCTCGCCGATGTGGAGCTGAACGGACAAGACGGAGCGGCCGACTACTTCCGAATTTCGGAAACAAGTATCCAGGACAAACAATCGCGGGATGACGCTTACAACAATACCGGGAACAACGTCGGACCAAACCCTTACTTCTTTCCCCTCAAAGAAGCCACCGCGCAGTCAATCGCGCTGAACGGTCTCGGCGGCGATGACTGGTTCGTCTTCGTTGCCCGGCCGGGAATAAGAAGCGAAGAAAAGCTTACCGCTTCGGAAATCGACGGCGGCACCGGCTCCAATCGCATCGATTTGACGCGAATCGAGGACGATTTCATCTTTGAGATCGGCAAGATCGATGCGGGCGGCGACGAGACCAGAACCACGATTAAAAGGGGAAAGCCCGACAACAATCCGACCGTCTTTTATCCCAATGTCACCAACGTGCAGACCTTCGCGGGCGGCCAGCGAGCCAACGTCTACAAGTTTCTCCAGGCTTTCGCAGGCAGCCCAGTCGGATTGCCGGTCACCGTCGACAACACGGCCAATGGAGAACACAACAACGAACTCGACTTCTCGCAGAATTCTACGCATCTCAAATTGGACGTTGCCAGCGATGGTCGGCTGCTCATCCGGAACAGCTCCGACGATACCTCGCTGGTGCGGACGCAGCGAAGGGTCAACCGTGTCATCACCAACGCGAACACCGCGACGGTCCTAAATCTTGGTGGCTTTACAACGGATCAGACGCCGATTATCGAGATCCGCGCCGGCGGTGAAACGACCGTCAAGCTAGTCGACAACCAACTCGTCACGCTGGTAAACGTTTCGAACGTGTCGACGCTCGTCTTGGGCCAGGGTGCGAACATCGTCCGCTTCATTGGGAACGATGCGCGCGTCGACGCCCTCGCACTGCCTGGCAGTGGAGATCGGTCGAACGAGGCGAACGGCGAGAGCACCAGCATCGAATTCGACTACTCCCAGTTCAACGCGGCCGCCGTCGTCAACAAGGGCGGCGCCATCGATCTGTCACAGGGCGACGGCACGACGATTACGGCGGTCGACCAGCATGCCATCGATTGGAAAGAATATCGCTATCGACTTTACGCCGAGAGCAATACAGGCATCGCGTCGTTCACATTCAATGGCGATTCGCCCGAACCGAATGCTGACATCGATTTGGCGATGCCCGGCAATGTCGACGACGCGCTGCACGATTTACTTGACAGTTTCAACGGCATTCGAAATCCCACGGTCACGCGACTGAGCGATACGGACGCCTGGAACATCACTTTCGATAGCACGCTGGCGGACGACGTCATTGCCGACTTGATGTCTGCCAACGGCGTCGCCAACTACCAATTCGACGCTAACGATCCCAGCCGTTTGATGCTGTCCAGCAACGCGGCAGGAAGCGGGACCTTCAGGCTGAATTTCATCCACAACAATGGGGTGTTGCAAACCGCCGACATCAATTTGCAGGCTGGGCGGCTGGACCGCAACGTCATCGAGAATGCCGTCATGGTGGAGGATGTAAACGGACATGGAACGGACGCCCTGCCATGGGCGATCCAGTTAAGCAATGGTGCGACGTTCATCCCCGAGTGGACTGCAAACGCTACGCTCACAACGAATCAAGTCCAGAACGACGGCTTGACTCTGGGTACCGCTGCGGCAAACGGTTTCTTCACCCTCCGCTTCCAGGTGAACGGAGGCGACGTCTTTACGACCGAACCGATCAGCGTCGCTGCCGCCAAGGCTGATAGCAACGTCATCAAGACGGCAATTGACGCCGCAGCGGGCGATCCGTTGCCGTCCCCTGTGAATGCCGTTAACGGCGAGGGAACCACCGAGGATCCCTGGGTCATTATTCTTCAGAACGTTGCCGCAGATGAGTACGTCTTTACCACCGACTTCCTGCGCACGTACGGGCCGGTCGACACGTCGAATCTGTCGGCCATCACCGGGGGATCCGTCCGCTTGGAAACGCTGGAGGTCGCGCCCACGTCCAGGCCGACGTGGGTGGTTTCCAACAATGCCTCGGCGGGGACGTTTCAACTGCGATTCAGCAGCGGCGCCGACGAGATCACCACCGACGACATCCCCTTTGACGCTCCGGCAACGTTGATCGAACAGCTTCTTCGGAAGGCCGACAACGGATCGCACCGCGTTTACACCGTCAACGACGGCGGGGCACCCAATGCAGCTCACTCCTGGACCATCACGATCGCCGATGAGCGCGACAACCAAGTTGAGCTTCAAGCGTCTCGGTTAACCGTCGTCAATGCGACGAATATACCGTCGAACACCGCGTCCGGCATCGAGCAAACGCTACTGTCAGGTCTGCAGCTGCAGAAGATCACGGGATCGGGACATGCGCAGGACCGCTTCTTCGTCGTGGACAACAAGGACGCCAGCGGCGAAGCGTTCGGCGTTGAGATCGCCGGTGGCAATGGAGGCACACTGGCGACGTCGACAGCTTCGAACGATACCGTTCGGCTCGGTGATGGCAATGTCAATCGCGTTTCCGGTGCAGCCGGCAACGAC